>NZ_JALXBK010000075.1 GCF_026991475.1 Sulfurimonas sp.
CATTTAATCTTATATAAGACTATTCACGATATAATCAAAATTATTTTAGTTCTATAATTGAAGGAAAGTTAATGAGTATTCCTATTTATACTTACGATGCAATCGTTGTTGGTGCGGGTCTTGCAGGGTGTGCAGCAGCTAGAGAGTTGCAAACTGCAGGAAAAAAAGTTGCTGTAATTACAAAATTACATCCACTTAGAAGTCATTCAGGTGCTGCGCAAGGTGGTATTAATGCTGCGTTTAGTGATGAAGACAGTGTTGAGCTTCATGAATTTGATACAGTAAAAGGGTCTGACTACTTAGCAGATCAAGATGCTGTTGAATTTATGTGTAAAAATGCTCCAGAGACAATTCGTTGGGCCGAGAGAATGGGAGCTGCGTTTAGCAGAAAACCTGACGGTACTATCGCACAGCGTCCATTTGGTGGGCAGTCATCTCCTCGTGCATGTTATGCAAAAGACAGAACAGGGCTAACACTTCTTCAAACAGTTTACGAACAAGCATTTCGTGCGGGCGTAAAGTTTTGGGATGAGTGGTACGCTGCTGATATTATCTACAAAGATGGAAAAGTGTCAGGTGTTGTTGCATTTAATATTCGTGATATGCAAATGGCTATTTTCAATGCGAAAAGTGTAATGTTTGCAACTGGCGGTTATGCTCGTGCGTATAAAATCAACTCAAATGCTCATGCTAATACGGGTGATGGTTTAAGTATAGTAGCGCGTCATGGTCTTCCATTAGAAGATATGGAATTTGTACAGTTCCATCCATCAGGTCTTTCTGGAAATGGTGTTTTAATTTCTGAAGCTGCTCGTGGTGAAGGTGGACGACTTTTTAACTCTAAAGGTGAGCGTTTTATGGAAAAATATGCACCAAACGCACTTGAACTAGCTTCTCGTGATGTTGTTGCGCGTGCTATTTTAAATGAAATTAGAGAAGGTCGTGGTGTAGGTCCAAGAAAAGATGCTGTTTTCTTAGATGTAACACATCTTGGAAAAGATTTGATTATGTCAAGACTTCCTGAACTTCGTGAACTTGCTATCACTTTCTTAGGTCTGGATATGATTGAAGAACCTATCTTAATCTCTGCTACAGCTCACTACTCTATGGGTGGTATTCCAGTTGACATTGATGGTCATGCCCGTAAAAACAACAGTGAACTTGTAGAAGGTTTTTATGCTGCTGGTGAGTGTTCATGTGTATCAGTGCATGGTGCAAACCGTTTAGGTGCAAACTCTGTACTTGAAGCAATTCTTTTTGGTCGTTTTGTTGGTAAGACAATGGTAAAAGACATTGATGGTATTGAATTACGCCCAGCAAATGAAGAAGATGCACAAACTGCACTTAGTGAAATAGACTTTTTACTTAATAACAATGGAAATGAAAGTATTCCAGCTCTTCGTGAAGAGTTACAACAATGTATGACTGCAAATGCAGGTGCATTTAGAACAAAAGAGACTCTACAAATTGCTATTGACACTATAAAAGAACTTAGACAAAGATTTCAAAATGTTCGAGTAAAAGACAAATCAAAAGTATTTAATACAGAGTTACAAGAAGCTATTGAATTTGGTCATATGCTTGACTATTCACTCTTTATTGTTGATAGTGCTATTGCTAGAAAAGAAAGCCGTGGTGCTCACTATAGAGAAGACTTTCAAAAACGAGATGATGAAAACTTCTTGCAACATACAATGGCGTATATGGACAATGAAGGCAATATTAAACTTGACTACATGGATGTTGTTCTTGGCAAACATGAACTACAAGAAAGACATTACTAAGGATAACTTATGAGTACAGAACATAAAATAACTACACAACAAGTAAACTTCAAAGTATTTCGTTTTAATGCAGATGAAGATTACCTTCCATATTATGAAGACTATAATATGGAAGTTACATCTGAAGAAGTTGTACTTGATATATTAAATAGAATTAAATGGGATCACGACGGAAGTTTTTCATATAGAAGATCTTGTCGTCATGGTATCTGTGGTGCTTGTGCCATTAAAGTCAATGGACGATCAACTCTTGCATGTAAAGAGAGTATGAATGATATGGTAGATCTTTTTGGAAGTGAACTTGTTATTGAACCTCTTAGCAAGAAAAGAGCTATTAAAGATATGATAATTGACAAAGCTGACTTTTGGGAAAAACATGCCGCTGTTACACCATATTTAGTTGCTGATATTGATGAAAATCCAGAATCAGAAAATCTTGTATCGCCAGAAGATGCAGACAAACTTGATGAGGCAGACCTTTGTATTCAATGTGGTGCATGTCACTATGCTTGTCCTGTCGTTGAAATTAATGAAGACTTTTTCGGACCTGCTGCGTTTGCTGCTGCATACCGTTTTGGTGCAGATGTTCGTGACAGTGCAGACTCAAGGCTTGCTGATGTAAATGAAGAAAAACAGGGTGTTTGGGATTGTGTAAAATGTTTTGAATGTGCTGAAGCATGTCCAAAAGACATTAATCCTATCGCTAAAATCACTAAACTTCACCAAATGGCTTTCCAAGAAGGTATTGCTAAAAATAATGTTGCAGTACGTCATGCAGTCGGATTCAAAAAATCTATTGCCAAAAATGGTGTACTTGATGAAGGTGGTTTAGTCCTCTACTCTGAGGGTCCATCAATAGTAAAACATATTCCAGTCGCACTGAGAATGTTTTCTAAAGGAAAAATTGTTCCACCATGGGGCATTACTAAATCAGACAATCTTGATGAAATTAAAAAACTTGTAAAATCATCATCAACTGCAAAGTTCTAGGAGTTTATAAATGAAAAAATTAAAATACGCACTTTTTACTGGATGTACTGCAAAACAGAGTACTCCAGAACAGATGATGTCAACTATGGCTGTTGCAGATAAACTTGGAATTGAGTTAGTAGAGCTGACCGAAGCTTCATGCTGTGGGGCATCTCACCTTCAAGATTATGATGAATTTTTATCTCTTGTTTTAAATGCTAGAAATATTGCCTATGCAGAGCAAAAAGGTCTGACAATGGTTACTATATGTAACACTTGTCAACTCAATACTGCCATGACAAAACATAAACTTGATAATGATGAAGCATTAAAAGCAAAAGTGAATGAAAAACTTGCCGAAGTTGGTTTAGAGTATAAAGGTACTTCTGCTATTACACACTTTTTATACGCTATTATTGACGACTTTGGTCTTGATAAAATCAAAGAGATGGTTGTAACACCACTCAGCCAGTTTAATATTGCTCCTTTTTATGGATGTCACAATATTCGCCCTTCTGAGCTCCAAAATGAGACACACAACTCAAAAGAAAATCCATATAACCCTACTTCATTAGATGACTTAATCATCGCGTGTGGTGGAAAGAATGTTGATTATGAAGAAAAAAATAAGTGTTGTGGTTTCCATGTTGAACTTCAAGCTCCTCATACAGCAGCAGTTTTGACTGGTAATGCAATTGCTGGAGCAATGGATGGAGATGCAGATATGATGGTAACACCATGTCCATTATGTCACCTCAAACTTGATACTCAAACAGCCCATGCAAGTGAAGCTATTGGTCGTGATGTAGAACTTCCTGTACTACATATGCAACAAATGGTAGGATTGGCACTTGGATGTTCTCCTGCAGAGCTTGGTTTGAACCATCACTTAGCAAAAGTAGATTTCGTTTAATCATAACCTTTTCAATTTCATCTCTTTTTGAGATGAAATATCTTCTCTAAAAAATCACTGGAATTATAAATGTCAAACACAATAGAAATAATCTCATGGAATGTCAATGGAATACGCGCTGTAGCAAACAAAGAAGCACTTAAATGGGTAGATGAAAGAGATACAGACATCTTATGTCTACAAGAGATAAAAGCTCAAAAAGAGCAGATACCATCAAAACTATTTGACAAAGAATTTCAAGAGATTCTAATCAACTCAGCAGAGAAAAAAGGGTATAGTGGAACAGCTACTTTTAGTGCAATTAAAAGTGATTTTCACTCTACATGCCCCGAAATTGACTTCACCCATGAGGGACGTATTATAGAGACACACTACGGTGATATTGTACTCTTTAATGTCTATTTTCCAAATGGACAAAGAGATGAAGAACGTCTTGCTCATAAAATGAAATTTTACGATGATTTTTTAGCACACTGTGAACGTCTACGAGAAGAGGGAAAAAGTATCATCATCTGTGGTGATGTAAATACTGCTCATAAAGAGATTGACCTTAAAAATCCAAAAGCAAATGCAAAAACCTCAGGATTTTTACCAATTGAGAGAGAATGGATAGACAAATTTTTAGATCACGGATATATTGATACATTTCGTTATGTTCATGGCGATGAAATAGATAAATATTCTTGGTGGTCATACCGTGCAAATGCAAGGGTAAAAAATGTAGGCTGGAGAATTGATTACTTTTTCATCTCTGAAGATTTGGCAGAGAACCTTGAAGATGCTTTCATACTTGATTACATTACAGGCTCTGACCATTGCCCCGTAGGCATTAAAATAGCTATATAGGAGACTCTATTTGGCTTTTGGACGAAATGCCTTTATAACTTCTATATTAGTTTCCAAATATGGACCTTCTATTAAGTCTATACAGTAAGGAACAGCAGGAAATACAGCATCGAGACATTCACGAATGGACTTTGGTTTTCCAGGAAGATTAATTATAAGAGATTTACCTCTTATACCCGCTGTTTGACGTGAAAGAATTGCCGTTGGTACATACTGCAGGCTTACCTGACGCATAAGCTCACCGAAACCTGGCATCATCTTTTGACATACATTTTCAGTAGCTTCTGGTGTCACATCACGAAGTGCAGGACCCGTCCCACCTGTAGTAACCACAAGACAACATCCAGCCTCATCACAAAGCTCTTTCATCGTAGCTTCTATTTGTTCTTGTTCATCTGGAATACATCTATAAACTATTTCAAAATCACTTTTTAAGTAATCTTTCATTGTATCTTGAATTGCAACACCACTAATATCTTCATAAATACCTTTACTTGCTCTATCGCTTGCTGTTATTACGCCTATTTTTATTTCACTCATATTCATTATTCCTTTTCATAATTCTATATTTTTTATTTTTTGTAAAAGCACTCTGAAGAGTAGTCTTTTTATATGTAAAACGCAGAGGCTCAGACCAAAGGGAGGATTTGCCCTCGGAGTTTTACATATAAAAAGACGGAGCCTATCTTAAGAGAATTGCAAAAAGTGATTTGCCCTTTTTATGTAAGTTAGTGTTGCCACATCAAAAAAGAACTCTCTCGCTGCGTTTACATCTATTATCTTATCGTTACCACCAAGATAAACCTCAATAATAACACCCTGATTTACTATTTTTTGTAACGCATCCCTACTCCATTCATAATATAGTAGCTCATTTAATTCATCTAAACTACCCTCAATTAGCTCCACTTCTTGCACTTCATACGGAAGAAAACATGACTCAATAAACTCTCTTATATAAGTATCACTACTGCGTTTAAAAGAGAGTGTCTGTAATCTTTTAAATTTAATATC
>NZ_JALXBK010000076.1 GCF_026991475.1 Sulfurimonas sp.
GAACAGTAGAAGCCTACAGAATGCTGCGTCCAAAAAATCACTACCCTTTCCATCTTGGTGTCACAGAAGCGGGAACAATCTTTCATGCTACGGTCAAAAGTGCCATAGGTTTAGGAACACTTCTCCTAGAAGGTATTGGAGACACTATGCGTATCTCTATCACAGGAGAGCTAGAAGAGGAGATAAAAGTTGGTCGTGCCATTTTAAAAGACAGTGGTGTAGCCAAAGATGGACTTAATATCATCTCTTGTCCAACTTGTGGGCGTATCGAAGCCGATTTGGTCTCAGCAGTATCAGAGATAGAAGAGCGCACAAAACATATAAAAGCACCCCTTGATGTCAGTGTTATGGGCTGTGTAGTAAACGCAATAGGTGAAGCAAAACATGCTGATGTCGCCATTGCATACGGTAAAGGCAAAGGACTTGTCATGGTCAAAGGTGAAGTCGTTGCAAACCTTGATGAGAAGGAACTTGTAGATAGATTTGTGCTTGAAGTGGAAACTATGGCAGGCAAAGCATAGTGCAAGACAACCTCTACAACCTAGCCTTTGAACGCAGTGTTCTTAGCTCTATCATCTTTGAACCAAGCCAATTTGATGAGCTGAGTGTCATTTTAAAAAAAGATGACTTTTACCTTCCTGCACATCAGGATATTTTTGCTGCAATGCTCACGCTTCTACAAAAAGACCAGCCAATAGATGAGGAGTTCATCAAAAAAGAGCTTATAAAAGCAAAAAAATTTGATGAACAGGTACTGCTTGAAATTCTCTCTGCAAACCCTATCTCAAACACAACAGCTTATGTAGAAGAGATAAAAGATAAATCTCTCAAACGCAACCTCTTAACACTCACAACAGAGATAAAACGCGTCACAGTAGAAGAGGAACTTCCCTCTGCAGAAGTAGTGGACATTGTCGAAAAAAAGCTTTATGAAATTACACAAGACAACCAGACAAGCGATTTCAAAGACTCTCCAAAGATGACCTTCGATACGATGGAATACATTAAAGAGATGAAAGCACGCGGAAACTCTATACTTGTCGGTGTAGATACAGGATTTAAAGAGCTCAACAAAATGACGACAGGTTTTGGTAAAGGTGATTTAGTTATTATTGCCGCTCGTCCAGCGATGGGTAAGTGCCTTGGTCTTGGCACAAAAGTAGTTATGTTTGATGGCACGCTCAAAAATGTCGAAGATGTGGAAGTCGGTGATCAACTGATGGGGGATGATTCTACACCTAGAAATGTACTTTCACTTGCGCGTGGACGCGAAAATATGTACTGGATACGACAAAACAAGGGTATCGATTATCGTGTAAATGAGAGTCATATACTCTCTCTCAAACGCAGCCGCAACGAAGGCAAACACAAACATGGAGATATATGTAATATTTCTGTAAAAGAGTACAACAAAAAGAGCAAAAAATTCCACTCTAACTACAAGGGCTATAAGGTTGGCATCGAATTTCAAGAGCAACATCTTGAAATTGACCCTTACTTTTTAGGTATTTGGCTTGGAGATGGTACAAGTTCTAATGTCTCCATCGCGACACAAGACAAAGAGGTCGTTTCTTACCTCAAAGAGTATGCAAAAACATTACAACTACAAGTGACAAAATCACATAACAACAAAGAGAAGTGTCCAATGTATAGCATCACTTCTGGTCAGCGTGGAGGGTACTACAAAGATGATAACTCCTTGCAGACGAGACTGCGCCGTCTTGGTGTTTTAGACAATAAACACATTCCACACCACTACTTGCAAAATTCACGACAAAATAGATTACAACTACTTGCAGGGCTTATTGACAGCGATGGGTACTATGATGCAAAATTCAATGTATTTGAAATAGTACAAAAAGATAAAAAACTCACAAAAGAGATAAAACTATTAGCTGATTCTCTTGGTTTTCGCGTCTCATTTAAAACAAAAACAGCAAGAATTAAAAGCATAGGATATGAGTGCGAAGTCTATCGTTTACGCATTGTCGGTGCGCTTGATACAATTCCAACAAAAATAAAACGCAAACAGGGTCGTCCACTCAAAGCAAAACGAGATGTACACCATACTGGCATACAAGTAGAATATGACAAAGTTGATGATTATTATGGATTTACCATCGATGGAAACCACCTCTTTTTACTTGAAGATATGACCGTAACACACAATACTTCTTTTGTTTTAAACACGGTCAATTCCCTTATAGTACAAGGCAAAGGTGTCGCTTTTTTCTCACTTGAGATGCCTGCTGAACAGTTAATGTTGCGTTTGCTTTCCATTCAAACATCTATTCCACTACAAAAGCTTCGTGTGGGCGATATGAATGATGATCAGTGGAGTAACCTTAATGGTGCCATAGACAGAATGAACTCTGCAAAACTCTTTGTGGATGATCAGGGAAGTCTGAACATCAATCAACTACGATCAAAACTTCGAAAACTTAAAAATCAACACCCAGAGATTGAGATAGCCGTCATCGACTACCTGCAAATTATGTCAGGAATTGGTAATCAAGACAGACACTTGCAAGTTTCTGAAATTTCTCGTGGGCTTAAAATGCTTGCCCGTGAACTTGAAATGCCAGTTGTTGCTCTCTCTCAGCTTAACCGTGGACTAGAGAGCAGAAATGACAAACGTCCAATGCTGAGTGATATTCGCGAATCTGGTTCTATAGAGCAGGATGCCGATATTATTTTATTTGTCTATCGTGATGATGTTTATCTCTATAAAGAGGAAAAAGAGCGTGAAAAAGCTGCAAAGGCAGAGGGTAAAGAGTTTACCTCTACCTATGTTGAAAAAGAGGAAGAAGATGCTGAGATAATCATTGGAAAACAGAGAAATGGTCCAACGGGACATGTAAAACTTGTTTTTCAGAAAAAACTAACCCGCTTTGTCGATGCGCCAAGTTTTGCAAGTGCTGTAGAGACCGTTTATGAAAATGTCGACACCTCATCAGCACAGGTTAATCTGCCGAATGTAGAAATGCCAGCTATTTAATGAGAATTTCCACTAATGAAAAAGATTGAGAGCATTGAGCTACTATCTTCCAAAAGAGATGTTTTTACTCTTTTGGCACTGCTCTTGTTTCTCCTTTTTCTATCTCTAACTTATCAATACTACAAATACCACGAACTTACAAAATTTGACTCTCAACTGGTAAACGCAGTCGTCTTAAAACAGTACACAAAAACAAAACAGACAAAAAAAGGGAAATTAAAGCGCTATGAAGTGCTAAAACTACGAAGCAATGACGGCTTTACCTTTTACACAACTGCAAGCAAAAATCTCAAAAACATAAAAAACAAAACTATTAAACTAGAAATCTGGGCTGGAAGAATCTCTTTTTATGAGTATATGCGCACTTTCTTTGCTTTTAGTAAAATCATCAAAATTTATGATGAAAATTCTCTTATGAGTAGAGTCTCAAACGTAATAGCCACACAACACAGAGATAAAAATGTTACAGCTGTTTATGAAGCACTTTTTTTAGCAAAACCACTCCCTAGAAATTTACAAATACAGTTTTCAAATCTTGGTATTTCTCATCTTATTGCCATTAGTGGATTTCACTTAGGAGTGCTAAGTTTTATTCTCTTTTTATTGCTAAAATACCCCTATAAATTCTTACAAAACCGCTATTTTCCATACAGAAACTATACAAAAGATAGTTTTACAATCACTGCGTTTATACTGCTGACTTATATGCTTTTTCTCTCTACTCCACCCTCTTTGCTTCGAGCTTTTATTATGCTTGTGGTAGGATTTATTTTATATGAGAGAGGGATGAAAATCATCTCCATGCAGACTCTTGGTATCACTATTTTACTCATACTTGCCCTATTTCCAAAACTGCTCTTTAACATAGGTTTTTGGCTTAGTGTGAGTGGTGTTTTTTATATATTTCTCTTTTTTATCTACTTTAAGCATTATAGTAAAGTAAAACAGTTTCTTCTCATCCCATTTTGGGTTTATCTTTTGATGCTTCCCTATTCACTTACTATTTTTGGGAATTTTTCACTCTACCATCCACTCTCAATTCTCTACTCAACCCTCTTTACACTCTTTTACCCACTAGCACTCTTTTTGCATCTCTTTGATTTTGGAAATCTGCTTGACCCTATTGTAAATATGCTACTCAATGCCAAGCTAAACGCTCTCCAAGAGCATCTTAACATTAGCTATTTATTTGTTGAAATTATTTTATCACTTTTGAGCGTTTTTAGTAGGAAGGCTTTGTGGTTGTTGCTCATTTATGTAGGCTCTATTTTTATATATTTTATCTATAATGTAGCATAGTTTCAAACCATATAAAAAGATAATCCATGAAACATATATCCATAAAAACAGAAACATTAAAATGGCAAAAGAGCCGTACATCGTTGTATATGACTTATTTAAAAAGACATAATAGATAAAAGCATTTTTACTCACACTAAATATGACAGAGACAATAAAAGAGCTTATTAGGGAAGCTTTTGGATTTATTTTTGCATTTGCAGCAATTTGAAATATAAGAAAGAAGAGTCCCCAGATGATGATGTAGGGAATCAATGGTAAAATATTTAAACCAGATGTTAAATCATTAGAAGCTATTAAAGCTGCAATATATCCCGTGATGTAAAAAGAGACACCAAGAGCAATGGGCGTAAGTGTTAAAAGCGTCCAGTATGTCGTTATGCTCTCCCATAAAGTTCGCGGTGCAGCATGAAATATCTTATTTGCTATATACTCGAAATTTTTAAAAAAAAGCATAGAAGAGACTAAAATAGCAAGAAATCCTATAGCCCCCATTTTTGAAGAGTTTTGTAAAAAACTATTTATTTGAATCATCACTGTATCGGAGTTTACAGGCATAAGATTTGAGAAAATAAAACCCTGTATTTTCTCATAATACTCCGCGAATGATGGCAAAGATGTTAAAATTGCCATAATAATAAGTAAGAGGGGAATAATTGTAAAAATGGTATAAAAGCTCAAGCTTGCAGCAAAAAGGGTGAGCTCTTTATCAACAAAAGAGCTCACAAACAGTTTTACCTCTTGGAGTACAATTTTTACTTTTTTATTCATGCTGCGTTTAACTCAGTCCCATTTTTGCAGGGTTTAAAATATTGTTAGGATCAAACGCAGCCTTAATAGATTTGAAAAGATTCATCTCTTCATCTGTAAATGCCATATGCATATATGGTGCTTTTGCAAGTCCAATGCCATGCTCACCTGAGAGTGTTCCACCCAAATCAACAGTCGCTTGAAAAACCTCTTCTATAGCCTGATAAGCAATTGCCACTTGACGAGGATTTGAGCCGTCTACCATTACATTTGTATGTACATTTCCATCTCCAGTATGTCCAAAACATGGAATATTTACACTATATTTTCTAGCAATTGCAGAAAATCTCTCTAAAAGTTCTGGTAAAACTGCACGAGGTACTGTTACATCTTCATTAAGTTTTTTACTTCCATAGATAGAGAGTGCAGGAGAAGCATTACGGCGTGCAAACCATATCTCTGCTGCCTCTTTGTCATCTTTTGCAATTCTAAACTCGCTACATCCATTCTCTTTAAATACTTTCTCAATTTGTCCTAGTTGAAAATCTAAATCATCTTCTAAATTTCCATCAACATCTGTTACAAGGAGCGCACCTGCATCAATTGGCAAGCCTTTATGAAATGTCTGCTCAACTGCACGAATGGTAAGATTATCCAAAAACTCCATAGCAACTGGAGTAATACCACTCGCCATCGTTTTGTAGACTGCTTCCATCGCATCATTTACAGTAGGAAAAATTCCCATTGCCGTTTTTGTCATTTTTGGCTTTGGAATGAGTTTGAGTGTAATTTCAGTAAGGACGGCAAGTGTCCCCTCTGAGGCTATTAAAATACCACTAATGTTATACCCTGCCACATCTTTAATGGTACGTTTTCCTGCTTTGATGACATCACCATTTGGAAGTACAGCGCGAGTAGCCATTACATAATCTTTTGTAATGCCATATTTTGCAGCACGCATTCCACCTGCGTTTTCACTAACATTACCACCGATTGTAGAGTAATCTTGGCTTGCCGGATCTGGTGGATAAAAGAGTCCCACCTTCTCTACAGCACGCTGTAAGTCCATATTTATCACGCCTGGTTGTACAATAGCTACCATATTTTTCATATCTATCTCAAGGATATTATTCATATGTTTTTCCATGGCAAGAACTATGCCCCCACTACTTGGCAATGCTCCACCAGTGAAACCAGAACCGGCACCACGAGGAACAATAATAATTTTATGCGTATTACAATACTTTAAAATTTCGCTAATATCCTCTTCATTACGAGGAAAAATCACAGCGTCTGGTTCAAAATGCTCTCGTGTTGCATCATAAGAGTATGCTAAAAGATGTGCTTTATCACTGTAAATATTTTCACTGCCTACAATATTTTTAAAGTGTTCAATATGTCCTGAATCTATCATTTTTCACCCCTTTTTTCGTACTTTTTATATAATGAAACTAATTCTTTGTTATTTGCATTATTTTGCATTAAAAGTTTATAGTAGTATTTTGTATAATTTTTTACCTGTGATGTCCCTCTTCCCCAATCCCACCAAGAAGATTCTATTTTTTGTACTCGTGTATAAAAAGGGAGTTTAACCTTTTTTTGCTCTAATGGTGCAGCACTAATATGTAAGATTTTAAAACTTTTCATATCTAGTGTGTAGACGTTTTTATCGAGATAAATAAATAAAAGTCCTGTACTTGTTGCCTCAGACATACTATGAAAATCACTTACTAGTGGCGATGGGTGTCCAGTATAAGAGAGAATAGTTGCAAACAAATCAGGATGTATCCACTGCGTTTGCACGCTTTTTGTAATACGGTGGTAAATTGCCTCATCTGGAGCAATAAGCATGGCACGATTGTAGCCAAATGCAAGTTCAACACTATCTCCAACTTCTGCTTTGAACTCTTCTATAGGAACAGAGTCATTATCTAGTAGATGAAAAGAGCTTATTTTGAGAGTTGCTTCACTTTTATTTGCATCAAAACTTTGAACAACAGCATTATCAATCACTTCACTATGCTTAGGTGCTATATGATGAATTACAAACCCACTCATGCCTACATCTATTTTATTTATGTTTATTGTAATTGTGTCATTTTTTTTATTTACAGATACAATAGGAGCGGTTACAACACTAGCATAGAGATTTACCAATGCTAACAAAACTAAAACAATATATTTCATCTTACTTCTTTTTTAATAATATATGCGATTATATCAAACAAACCTCATATTAATCAAAAATTTGCTAAAGTTGCATTTTATTTTAAATTAGGTTTATATTTATGCTACGATTTTTCATATTTTTATCTCTCTTTACTTCTCTTTTTGCCTCAACTGTAGATAGGCATAAATGGGAAAATGGTGAAAGTTATCTCCTTTTTTTACAAAGAAACAACCTTCCTACAAAACCACTCTACTATAATTTGGACAGAGATGACAGACAATTAACCGAAGAGATGCGTAGTGGTATTCACTACCAAATTCTTCGTGACACCAAGGGTAATATTGAACAAATTTTACTTCCATTAAATAATGAGCTACAAATTCATATTGCCCAAAAAGGGAACTCTTACTCTTTTGAAGTTATTCCAATCATCTCTACAACAAAAACAGAGGGTTTTTATACCACAATTACAAGCTCTCCAAATTACAATATTTTAAAAGCAACAGGTTCAAATAAACTTGTTCAAATTTTTGTCTCTAGTTTTAGACACTCTCTCAATTTTAAAAACAACATCCGAAGAGGTGATAAACTTGCAATGATATATACGCAAAAGTATCGCCTTGGTTACCCATATTCTATGCCTATACTTAAAGTTGCTATGATCGAGATGCACCATAAAAAGCACTATATTTACCTTAACAGCAATGGGCGTTACTATAATGAAAAAGGCTATGAAGTTGAAGGCTTTTTATTCGGTCGTCCAATTCCAGGGGCAAGAGTATCTTCGCCATTTTCAAAAAGAAGATGGCATCCAATTTTACATAAATGGAAAGCACATAATGGTGTAGACTTTGCAGCAAGAAGAGGAACGCCTGTTCATGCAGCTGGTGCGGGCACCGTCATTTGGTGTGCAAGAGCAGGTACTTATGGTAACCTTGTAAAAATTCGTCATGCAGATGGATACGAAACACGCTATGCTCATCTACACGCTTTTAGAAGAGGAATTCATAGAGGCTCTCATGTCAAAAAAGGTCAAATCATTGCCTATGTAGGTACAACAGGTCGCTCAACTGGACCACATTTACATTTTGAGATAAGAATACATGGTCGTCCTATAAATCCACTCCATATTATTCAAATAGCAACAAAAAAACTAACAGGCAGAAAGAAAAGAGCATTTTTAAAACTCAAAAAGAGTGATAATAAAAGTATAGCGCTTATCCTTCAAAACAAAACAACATTTAAAAAGCTTCCACCTTTTCAAAATATCTCTTATGTACACCTTGTAAAGGATAAAAATGGGGAAAATTGATGCAATCAAAGAGCTAAAGAACCCTCACTTTATTAAGCCCATCGAGATAAATTACACGCAAGATGGCGTGCAAAAAAAGTGGGAAGCTGTAATCAGTCATGATAGTGTTGCCATCTTACTCTGGCATAGAGATAAAGATGCCTTTGTATTTGTAAAGCAACTCCGCGCGACAGTTCTAAACAAAAATCCAAAAGATGGCTATATGTATGAACTCTGTGCAGGTATTATTGACAAAGATACAAGCAATGCACAGATAGCAAAAGAGGAGATTTTAGAAGAGTGCGGCTATGATGTTCCTGTTGAAAATCTTGTAAAAATCAGTACATTTTACACAAGTGTAGGCATATCAGGAACACATCAAACACTCTACTATGCCGAGATAAATGAAAATATGAAACTTCACGAAGGCGGTGGCATAGAAGAAGAAGAGATAGAAGTCATAACCATCCCAACAAAAGATGCTAAAAAGTTTATGTTTGATGAGAGTTACCAAAAAACTACAGGAGTAATGCTTGGCATCTACTGGTTTTTTGAGAATATCAAGAAAAAAGCTTAGGCAAACTCCAACGGATCCATATCTATTTCAGCCATGCTTACTTTTGTAGCTTTTATAGCTTTTATGAGGTCGGTACTTTTATCTGCTCGAAGTAGTATTTCAAAACGATATTTATTTGCTACTCTCTCTATTGCACATTTCCCTGCACCGACTATCTCTACGCTCTTATTAAACGCAGTGAGACGCTCTTGCATCTGCCCCATAGCATCGCGAGCCTTTGCTCCATTTTTATCTGAGAAAAGTATGCGACAAAGTTTTTTATATGGAGGGTAAAGCTCCTCTCTAAAAACTTTTTCAGACTCTAAAAACTCTTCATATTTATCTATGTAAGTGCTAAAAAAATCTTCATTAAAAGTCTGTACAATAACCTTTGCATCTTTAGCACGTCCACTTCGTCCTGATACTTGAATAAGCGTAGAGAGAGCTTTTTCACGCGCTCGATAGTCGCTCATATTAAGCATATTGTCCATTCCAAGCACTACTGCTAGCGTTACTCCATGATAATCATGCCCTTTTGAGAGCATCTGCGTTCCCACAAGTATATCACTCTCTTTGTCATTAAACTTTTTAAGTGCTTTTTTTAGTTTGTTGGCTGTAGTAATGGCATCTCTATCAAACTGTTGTATTACTGCGTTTGGAAGTAACTCTTGTATGTTTTGTACAGCCTCTGCTGTGCCTAATCGTGAACTTGTTAAATGTGTACTATGGCACTCCGGACAGACTTGGGGAATAGCCTGCGTAAAGTTACAATAGTGACACTTAAGCGCTCGTGAGTGTTGGTGAACACTCATTCCCACACTACAAAATGCACACTTTATTGTATGTCCACAATCTTGGCAAATAAGATATTTAAAATTAGCCCGTGTCGGTAAAAAAACAATAGCCTGCTCTCTCTTTTGCACCGTCTCTTGTAGATTATTTATAATTAAAGAAGAGAGACTCTCTATATTTTTTTCATATATAAAGCTTTTTTTAGAAACAAAATGTCCCCCTCTCAAGCGTATGTGAGGAAATTTCACATAAGCGTTGAGCGATGGAGTTGCAGAGCCTAAAACAACTGCAGCATTATAAAGTTTGCCCATATATATGGCTATATCACGAGCATTGTATCGTGGTCTTGAAGAGGATTTATAACTATCGTCATGCTCTTCATCAACAACAATAAGTCCTAAATCTTCTATGGGCAAAAAGAGTGCAGAGCGTGGTCCTGCTATGATTTTTGCTTCCCCACTCTGAATCTTTGCCATCGCCTCTTTTTTCTTTTTTGGCGTGAGTTTTGAGTGCCACATAACTACACTCTCACCAAAATGCTCCTCAAGCCTTTTGGACATTTGTGGTGTAAGTGAAATTTCAGGCATCAAAAAGATGCTGCGTTTAGAAAGTGCTATCATCTGCTCAAAATACTTCATATATATCTCTGTTTTACCACTTCCTGTATCGCCAAAGAGTAAAGAGACTTTATGTTTTTGTAAAAAGAGCAACGCCTCATTCTGTTTTTGTGAAAGTTTTATTTTTGAGCTATATTCATCTCTCTCACTGCGTTTAGCCTCTTGCGTTGTATTGTTAAAAGGAACGAGAAGAGCCAAAGCATCCCCAAATGAGCAAATATAATAAGAAGAAATGAACTTTACAAGCTCCATCTGCTTTTTAGAGTAGATAAACGCAGTAACTTCTAAAATTTCACTTGTTTTAAACGCAGGTTGTTGCGTTTGAGATAGCACAACACCAAAAGCCTTACGAGAATGCACAACAACTTCTACCTGTTGTCCAACTTTTAAAACAGTGTCAAAATGGTAAGTAAAAGGCTCAAGAGGAGAGCCTATAATGGAAATGTTGTAGTAATGCACTCTACTTTGTCATTTGATAACAATACTTTTGAGCAGTTGTGCCATCTTTATTAGCATTACAAGTAAATTTACCTGTTGCTGAATTATATACAAAAGGAATACTTACACCATGAACATGAAAAGCATAATTTTTATAGCTATTATCTGTTGCAGACCAATGACCATCAGTCACTCCTGCGGTTACACCATACAATAACAGAGACTGATTGCCATCACCAGTAAATAGCGTAGTACCATTGTCACTTAATTTTGGAATAAAGTTACTATTCCCTTTAATTAGTTGACTCTGACGTGCTGTTATTATAGATGAACGAAGAGACATTACATCAGATCGTCCTTTAGAAATATCAGCTAAATTCTTAGTTTCAGAAAATTTTGGTAACGCAATAGCTGATAAAATTCCAAGAACAACAATAACAAACATCAATTCAATAATAGTAAAAGCGCTGTGCAACGAGTGTCCTTTGGGTATGTTTTTTAATTTTTGCATTAAAATCTCCTTGCATATCTATTTAATATAATAGCATTTTTTTGATTATTTAAGTTTAAAGTTTATTGTTTTTTGGAAGATTATAGTTGATGTATGTGCTCCCAAGCTGGAGCTTGGGAACGAGAGAAAAAGAAGAAAAAGGCTTTCGACTTATTGTGCAACTCCAGCTGTAGTGTTAGACTCCGTCCAACGAGGAGAACCATTAGCATTTCCATCAGTAAAATTAATACCATACTGACCACCATTAGATGTACTTGCAGTAAAAGAACAATCACCATTATCTGTTAACTCTGAAGGTAATTTATCAATATATTTACTTACCAATGTTCCACAATATGTACTAATTACTCCATTATGACCATCTGAAATAGATTTAGCCCAAACAGTTGGACCAACAGTTGCATTAAGCGTTGAAACAAATGCTTTAACCTTCCCATTATGTGCTTGTTTTGACACCCCAATAAATTTTGGCAACGCAACCGCGGACAAAATACCTAAAATAACGATAACAAAGATCAATTCGATCATAGTAAAACCAGCTCTTTTCATAAAGAACTCCTTAATTAAAATATTTGGATTACACTAGTAACCTTAAAAATCATTATAAACTTATATTATTTAGGATATGCTTAAATTCTACATTTTAGAACTAAATATTAAAATATATATTAACTATTTTTATTATTTGCAGTATTAATAATTTTGGTACTAAAATTGCTTGGTTATATTATATAAAATAGATGGAGCAATTTTATGGGCATAGAAATATCAAAAACTCACTCATTACTAGCACAGGCTATGGACTATCGCGCTGCACGTCAAGATATGATAGCTTCAAATATCGCTAATGTAGATACTCCTTACTACAAACCTCGTGACATCAGCTTTCAAGATGCGCTCATTGCCAAAGAAAATGAGCTTTATAAAAATCCATCAAAACAGTTACAGATGGCTATGACAAACCCTAGAGATTTAAAACCTAAAGAGGAGTCTGAGAGTTTAAAGCCTACACTCTTTTTTAGAGATGGACATATGGCACGAAATGATGGAAACAGTGTGGACATAGATGTAGAGACAACAGAAATGAGTAAAAACTCCATTATGTTTAATGCTCTTGTAATGGCAAACAAAAAAGATAGTGCAATTTTTAACAGCGTTATAGATGCTTCATCAAAAATAAACTAAGGACAAAAAAGTGAGTAATTTTTTAAGCGGTTTTGACATCAGTGGTTATGGAATGTCCGCCCAACGTGTCCGTGTGAATGTTATCTCGAGTAACATTGCAAATGCACAGACTACACGAACTGAAGAGGGTGGACCTTATCGTCGTAGAGAGGTGGTATTTAAAGCCATAAACTTCAATGATGCTTACAATAAAGCACTTGGTAACAACGTACAAAGTGCTAGTTATGAAGACCCATTAAATGAAGGTCAAGAAGGTGAAAAGGTAAATCCTGCTATAATGAGCGTAGCAGTTGATAAAATTGTAAGAGACGACTCAAAACCTCTTATGAAATATGAACCAAACAATCCAGATGCAGACTCAAGCGGATATGTTGCCTACCCCAACATTAATCCAGTTATAGAGATGTCTGATTTAGTTGAGGCGACACGCTCTTACCAAGCGAATGTAGCTGCGTTTGAGAGTGCAAAAAATATGGCAAACAGTGCTATTTCACTGTTGCAATAAAGGAAGTTGTAGATTATGAATAATATAAACAAGATAGTAGGTACATCCACAGCCGATTTATTAAAACAAAAAAGTAAAATAGAGACTCCCACAGGTGGCGAGCAGTTTGCAAACCATCTAACATCTGCACTTAATGAAGTCAACGATATGCAAAAAGATAGCGAACATGCAATAGCAGACTTAGCAACAGGTCAGGTCAAAGACCTACATCAAGCAGCTCTTGCAATTGGAAAAGCGGAAACAAGTATGAAATTAATGCTTGAAATTCGCAACAAAGCACTCAATGCATATAAAGAGATTGGCAGAACGCAGGTCTAATCCTTCTGCCACGCAAAAATCTCCCTCACACAATGGTAAACCCTAGCAAAAGTAAAAAAATACTCCTTTTATATGTCCTTATAGTCATAGCATTTATCGTCTTTTTAAGTGTCATGCTACTAACAGTTTTAAAATCACGAAATATGCCCTCACTTTACGCTGTGGAGAGTTCAAAAGCCTCTCGAGGGGCTATCATTAGCGCAGACGGCTTTCATCTTGCCACAACTAAAAAACTCTATAAAGCAGTTGTCGATACACGCTACATTGACCCACAAAAAAGAGAGCTTTTTATTAAACTTTTTAATATCTACTCAGGCATAAGCATCAAACAAATAAGAAAACGACTCTCTAAACGCAGAGGTGTTGTAGTTTTGAGTTACAATGTTGAGGAGATTCAGTCACATTACTTGAAAAAGCTTGCTCATGAACTGCGTCGTTTTAAAGTTTTTCTTTCGCTGAAAAGCCCAAGAACAGGCCTGCGTTCTGTACATGGGCTTAGTGTTATAGAAAGTGGAGAGAGCAGAGAGTACCCTTATGGGAAACTGCTCACACCAATTTTGGGCTATCCTCATAAAATTGAAGAGGATGGCTTTACTTTTGTAAAGGGTGTAAAAGGACTTGAAAAACGATGGGATGCGGAGCTGTCACCACGACAGGATGGTTACTCTAGGGGTAAAAGAGATGTCAACAGTTATATTATTTTAAACAAAGAGAGTTTCACAAAACCAAAAATAAATGGACTCAGTATCAAGCTTACAATTCCTGTAGCATTTCAAATAAAAATAGAGAATATGCTTGATAAAATGAAAATTGAACTTCGTGCAAAAGAGGTCATGCTCGCTGTAATGAACTCAAAAACTGGAAGAGTCTTAGCAATGGCAAGTTCAAACAGATACTTTCCAAAAGCAATTAAACGCAGTGATTATCCATCACTCAACAGCAATATGATTGAGTACAGTTTTGAACCAGGAAGTGTTTTAAAACCCATCACATTCTCACTTCTTTTAGAACATAAATTAGTTAATCCTTATGAACTAGTAAATGGACATGGTGGAAGATATAGAATAGGAAGAAAAGTTATTACTGATGAGCATAGGTTTCATTGGCTCTCTGCTGAAAATGTCATTGTTTACTCTTCTAATGTTGGGATGGCACAACTCTCTCAAAAACTCTCTGGATACCAATTTAACAATGGACTCAAACAGTTTGGATTTGGCAAAAAATCTACTCCAGATCTAATTTATGAGCGTACAGGATATGTTCCTACGCAACAACGACTTAACAATGAAATCTACAAAGCAACTTGTTCTTATGGCTATGGAATACGCGTAAATCTAATGCAACTTATGCGCGCATATGATGTTTTTAATAACAATGGGGTAATGGTCTATCCACGAATAGTCGATGCTTTCATAGATGATCAAGGGCAAGAGAAAAAATTAGAACAACTCGATACAGTTCAGGTTCTTCCAAGTGCAGTGGCACAAAGAGTTAAGAAGATACTCATTAAAACTGTAAATAAAGGAACAGGGAAAAAAACCATTATAAAAGGCTTACAAATAGGGGGTAAGACGGGAACGGCACATACAGTTGAAAAAGGAAAATATGTCAATAAATATAACACTACCTTTATGGGCTTTGTCAATGACAAAAAGCACCACTACACAATGGGGGTTGTAGTAATTCAACCACAAAAAAGCCAGTATGCTGCACAAACTGCTGTTCCTGTCTTTAAAAAAGCAGTTGAGATTATGATAGAAGATGGTTACTTAAAGCCAGATATTATCCAGTAATCTTGTCTCTCCTGAAAGTGCCTCGATTAAAATAATAGTATTTCCAATTTCAATCTGCTTTATAGGTTCAAAATCACGATTTACGATTGCCACATAGCCAACTTTTAAAGGTGAAAGTAGGTGTAACATTTTACTCCTAATTTCATCTACACTTACAACACCCTGACTGACAAGTTTTGCCCCGCTATAAAGTGCTGTAGGAATTTTAAGCGCTGCTTCTCTTTGAGAAGGAGTAAGGTAAACATTTCTACTACTTTGTGCTAGTCCATCTTTATCTCGCACAGTATCTACAGCTACTATTTCGACACTCATAAAAAGCTGTTTCACCATAAGTGTTATAAGATGCAACTGTTGCGCATCTTTTTTTCCAAAATAGGCTTTTGCAGGAGAGACAATATTGAGTAGTTTCAACACAACTGTTAAAACACCGCTAAAGTGTCCTGGTCTTGTAAAACCTTCTAAAATATACCCTCTTACATTTGGAGCCTCTAATTTTACTTCGTCATTTGCATATATATCTTGAGCTGAGGGAAAGAAAAGTATATCTACTCCTGCTAATTCACAAATTATTTTATCTGCTTCATCTCGTCTTGGATATTTATCTAAATCTTCTCCCTCTAAAAATTGTGTAGGATTGACAAAAATGGAAACGACAACAAAATCATTCTCTCTCTTAGCATTTTTAATAAGTTCTAAATGCCCTTCATGCAAAGCGCCCATAGTAGGAACAAAGCCAACACTCCCCTTCTGCCCTTTTAATTGCTCTTTTAACTCGAATGGATTAGAAATAATCTTCATTTTAAGCCTCTGTTTTATATAATAAGTTTTATATAGCATTATAACAAATATAGGATATTTTATGGATAATTATGAGTATACTGAGCTTCTAAAAAATGTATCGTTGAAAATGCATAATATAACTGGAGTAGTTGAACCAGAAAAAATAGAAGCTAGACTCTTAGAGATTGAAACACTCGAAAACACTCAAGATTTTTGGAATGATGCTGCAAACGCAGCAAAGATTCAAAAAGAGAAGACACAGCTACAAAGAAAATTAGAAAAATATTCCATAGCAAATTCAGCGGTACAAGATGCTGCAGAACTATATGAAATGGCAAAAGAGGAAGAAGACAGCGAATCTCTTGAGGCGTTATATGAGGATGCACCAAAGTTAGAGCAGCAGATACGCGATATGGAGATAGAAGTCTTACTTAGCGGTGAAACAGATGCCAATAATGCAATTTTATCAATTCATCCAGGAGCAGGCGGTACAGAGAGCCAAGATTGGGCGCAGATGCTACTTCGTATGTACAAACGCTGGGCAGAGAGACGAGGATACAAAGTAGAAGTGCTTGATTATCAAGTAGGAGACGAAGCTGGCATAAAAGATGTCTCTATTCTCATTAAGGGAGAAAATGCCTATGGTTATCTCAAAGTTGAAAATGGTATCCACCGTTTAGTACGCATCAGTCCCTTTGACTCAAATGCCAAAAGACACACCTCTTTTGCATCTGTTATGGTCTCCCCTGAAATAGATGATGACATAAATATAGAGGTAGAAGATAAAGATATTCGCATAGATACTTATAGATCAAGTGGTGCTGGCGGTCAGCATGTAAATAAAACAGAGTCTGCCATACGCATCACGCATATAGCTACAGGCGTCGTTGTGCAGTGTCAAAATGACAGAAGCCAGCATAAAAACAAGGCAACAGCAATGAAAATGCTAAAATCACGCCTTTATGAACTCGAACTAGAAGAGCAAAAAGCAAAAGAGAGTGGAGTTACTAAAAGTGAAATAGGCTGGGGACATCAGATACGCTCTTATGTAATGCAGCCTTACCAGCAAGTAAAAGATACACGTTCCAATGAAGCCTACTCAAATGTATCTGCCATCTTAGATGGAGATATTGACAAAATGATAGAGGGTGTATTAATTGCCCAAAATAGACAATGAACCTACTCAAAGAGTTTTCTTTAGAAGATAGCTGTTCTTATTTAAAAGACAAAGAGCAAACGACTCACTATAAAGTGATTGAAAACTGCTCAAAAGAGTCTTGTGAAGAGCTTATTGAACGGGGTTTTAGACGATTTGGAAAAATGTATTTTCGTCCTATATGCAGTGGATGTGATGAGTGTAAAAGCATAAAGATAGATGTAGAAAATTTCCAATTTTCCAAATCTGCAAGGCGTGTACTCAAAAAAGCTCAAGATGTAAAAACCTATATTCAAAAACCATCCTTAACAGCTGAACACCTAAAATTGTTTGACAAGTATCATCGTTATATGAAAGAGAAAAAAGAGTGGGACTACACACCAACAACAGCCCAAAACTACCATAACTCTTTTGTCAATGGGCACCATGATTTTGGATATGAAGTACTCTATTTTTATGAGGAAAAACTTATAGGTGTAGATTTAATCGATATTTTACCTGCAGGTGTCTCTTCCATATATTTTTATTATGATCCAGATTTTGCAAAATATTCTTTAGGAAAACTCTCCTTATATAAACAAATTTTATATGCTAAAAATGCCAATAAGAGATGGATATATTTGGGGTATTATGTAAAAGAGTGTCCCTCTTTGTCTTACAAAGCAGAGTATGAACCATACTTAACACTGCAAGAGAGTGTAAAAACAACTGTGTAAATCCAAAATTATAATTTATCAGATAGGCTTGAAAGTTGCTTTATCTGATAAATTTATTTGAAGGATTTACAGATGGATATTTTAAATAAAGAAGAACTACGTA
>NZ_JALXBK010000077.1 GCF_026991475.1 Sulfurimonas sp.
TAGCACTCTCTTTTTTCTTCTCTGATGCAAATTTGGCAATTTTAAGAGTGATAGAAAACTACAGTAGTTCTTGCCAGATTGGTAACATTATAGGTGTTACTGCAATTTCAGCTTTTAAGCTTCTTGTTCTTTTCGCTCTAAATTACTTTTTTATATGGTAAATAAATCTGCACACAATGCTCTTTTAGATTGGTACACAACAGATGGACGCCACGAACTTCCGTGGCGTAAAACAAACGACATTTATCATATTTATATCAGTGAAATTATGCTGCAACAAACTCAGGTTAATCGTGTAAGAGATGAGTATTATCCAAAATTTTTAGCGAGATTTCCTAGCATAAAAACTTTGGCAGAGGCAGAGCTTGATGAAGTTTTTGTACTCTGGAGTGGATTGGGGTACTACTCTAGGGCTAGAAATTTACATAAAACTGCGCAACTTGCACTGAATGGACTCCCTTGTGAGAAAAAAGAGCTCCTAAAACTGCCAGGAATAGGCGAATATACGGCAAGTGCAATTTGCAGCTTCGGATATAGACAAAATATTCCTGTAGTCGATACAAACATTGCAAGAGTGCTAAAACGCTACTTTGGACTCTTAGAGGTTCAAGATAAAACTCTCTGGGAATATGCTGCTAGCTTTGTAAACGCAGCTGATGCTAGAGCGCATAATCTTGCTTTAATGGATTTGGGTTCATTAGTTTGTTTGCCTAAAAACCCGCAATGTGAAATGTGTCCGTTGCGTTTAGAGTGTAAAGGGAAGGGTGAACCTGAACTCTATACACAAAAAAAGAAAAAAGAGTATGAGAGACTTGAACTTTTTTACGCACTATACATAAAAGATGGTAAAATAGCATTAAGAACGTCACAAGAGAAGCTCTATAAAGGGATGTTGGTACTTCCAAATACAGAACCTATTGAAGAGAATTTCATCGCTGCGTTTAAGCACTCTTATACGAAGTACAGACTCACTGTTAATCTTTATCATGTTGATAAGATTACAGATGAATTTGTCTGGGTAGAATTAAAAGAACTGGAAAATGCACCGATTTCATCATTAACGAAAAAAGCGGCTGTTTTTATCGAAAAAAAAGGGGAAATATATGGATTTTAAATCTATGTCAATCAGTAAAAAGGTACATATACCATTAGTGGTGTCTATTTTAATAGGCTTTTTAATAGTTTTAGTGAACTACTTATACTCTATTAAAGATTTGACCAATAATGTTTACAATAAAGAGCAAAAATCTTTGGTATTGACATATAGGGGCTTGATGCATGCCAAAGAAGATATAGGGCTTACTAATGCCATTAATATATCGGAAAATTATAGTGTTGTGCGTGCACTTCTTGAAAATAACAGAACAGTAGCGATTGAAGGGCTCAAAGACCTCTCAAAAGAGTTTAAAGAGTACACAAACTACAAAAATATTAAGGTGCATATTCATGATGCAAATATTCATAGCTTTTTAAGAGCATGGAAGCCAAATAAATATGGTGATGATTTAAGCGGTTTTAGATACACTATTGTTGCAGTTAAAAAAGAGAAGAAGCCTATAGTTGCCATTGAACTTGGACGTGCTGGTTTAGTTTTAAGAGGTATTGCTCCTGTTATTGAAAGTGGTAAATATCTTGGTTCTGTAGAGTTTATGCAGGGTCTTAATTCTATTGTTAAATCTGCAAGAAAAAACCATGATTATGATATTGTCATAGTGATGAAAAATGATTTACTCTCCATTGCTACAAAACTGAAAAATGCTCCAAAACTTCAAGACTATACTTTGGCAGTTAAACAAAAGGTTGTTAATCCTGATTTTTTTGAAGATTTAAAACATATTCAAATTAATAAAACTGAGCACTTTCAAATGACGAATAAATATTTTGTTGTCTCAGAACCTATTAAAGATTTTTCTGGAAAAGTTGTGGGATTTGCATTGGTTGGTAATAAAATAGCAAATGTAAATAGTGTCATATCACAATCTAAAGATTCTCTTTTACGACAAGTTTACATTATGTCATTTATTGATCTGTTAATTTTACTATTTTTGCTTATTATTATTAAAAAGTCAGTTACAGACCCTATACTTAATCTTGATACAGTAGCAAGTGAATTGGCTCAGGGTGATGCTGATTTGAGTAAAAGAATGCCGATCAACAGTGATGATGAATTAGGGCGAGCTAGTAAAAGTTTTAATACTTTCTTGGATAAGGTAGAACAAATTGCCCTTGATGCGCAAGAAAATGCAATAGAAGCTGAAAAAGCAGCAAAAATTGCCGAGTCTGTTGCTCAAAATAATAGACTAACACTTGCACTATCTTCTGAAATGATTGGTGGCGCGGTAAAGAATGCTGATAATTTGCGAAAAAGTATGAATGAGAGTGTTCAAAGTGTTAATCAGGCAAATGAACTTAATGAACAGACATCTAAAGTTATTCAAGAGGTTACTGAATCAACAGGTAATATTAAAAATGCCATTCATAACATTACAGAGATGGTGAGTGAATCAAGAAATTCTGCTGAGGAATTAAATACGAATGTTGAAGAGATTTACAATGTTATTTCTCTTATTAAAGATATATCTGACCAGACGAATCTCTTGGCACTAAACGCAGCAATAGAAGCTGCCCGTGCAGGTGAACATGGACGTGGATTTGCCGTAGTGGCTGATGAGGTAAGAAAACTTGCAGAGCGTACACAAAAAGCGACAAGTGAAGTGGAAGCAAATATTAGTGTATTAAAACAAAACTCTATAAGTATGAGTGAAAATAGTGAAAAAATTGAGTTGCACTCGGTAGAGTCGCAAAGTACACTTGATGAATTTGTCGATACCCTTACGCAGTTAATTGAAAATAGTAAAATCATTACAAGAGATAATGAAATGATTGGTCATGAACTTTTCGCGAATATGGCTAAACTTGACCATATGGTATATAAAAATCATGCCTATTCTTCTATGCTCGAAGGGAAATTAAATTTTGAGCTTACAGATCAAGAGAGTTGTATGTTTGGAAAATGGTATGCAAAAGAGGGAAAAACCCATTTTGGATTAAGTAGTAGCTTTAAAGCAATTCAAGCACCTCATAAAAGGGTTCATGATGATATTGCAAAGGCTATGAGCAAACTTCAAAGTAAAGAGATAGATGAAATTATTGCTCTCTTTAAAGATGCAGAAAAAGCCTCACTTGAACTCTTTATGCAGTTAGATTCAATGATGAAAGAGTGATAAATATTACAAATTAAATGATGTTTTAATATGAAAAAAAATACAATGTCATTAATAAAATAGAGTAAATTAAAAAGGATTGGAATATGGCTGTAAAAGTGGCAATAAATGGAACTGGTAGAATAGGAATGATTGTAGCAAAGATTGTTACAAGTAGAGATGACATTGAACTTGTAGCGATTAATACTACTGCAAAACCAGATATGCTTGAGTACCTTTTTAAATATGACAGTGTACATAGCGGTGTCGATGCAAAAGTTCTTGATGAAAAGACGATTATGATTAATGGTAAAACTGTTGCTATGAGTTCTACGCGTAATCCTGAAGAGCTTGAGTTTGGTAAGGCTGGTGCGGAAGTTGTAATAGAGTGTACGGGTGTGTTCTTAACGACTCAAAAGGCAAAAGCTTACCTAAAAGATGGTGTTAAAAAAGTAGTGATGAGTGCTCCTGCAAAAGATGATACTCCTACTTATGTTATAAATATCAATACTGATGATTATAAGGGTGAAGCGATTATTTCAAATGCAAGTTGTACAACAAATGGACTTGCTCCTCTTTGTAAAATTTTAGATGATGAGTTTGGAATTGAAAATGGTTTGATGACGACTATTCACTCATATACAAATGATCAAAATATTTTAGATGTAAAACATAACAAAGATATGCGTCGTGCGCGTGCAGCTGCTGTTAACCTTATTCCTACTACAACGGGAGCTGCAAAGGCTATGGCTCTTGTTATGCCTCAACTAAAAGGGAAGCTTAACGGCTACGCTATGCGTGTTCCTACTCCTGATGTCTCTGTAGTTGACTTAACTGTAAACTTGAAAAAAGATGTAACACTTGAAGATATTAACGCTGCGTTTGAGAAGGCTTCAAAAACAAATTTTGCGGGTCTTTTAGAGATTGATTATGACAAAAGAGTCTCTAGTGACTTTATTGGGTCTACATATAGTGCAACATATGTACCAGATATGACAAGTGTTGTTGATGGTAAAACAGTAAAAGTTTTAGCATGGTATGACAATGAGTGGGGATATAGCTCAAGACTTGTAGATATGTGTGTTTTTGTAGGAAATAACTAAAAACTTTATATAAAGAGGAAAGGATTTATGTCATTAGCTATTATTTGTTCAGGAGGTGATGCTCCAGGCATGAATCCTGCCATTAAAAAATTTGTTGATTATGTTTACGACAAAGATGAAAAAAGCTACTTTATTTATGATGGTCTTGAAGGTCTTATAGATAACAATATAAAAGAAGCCTCTTACAAGGATGTTGCAGGTATTGTGCATCTTGGTGGTACTATTATTCGCTCTTCGCGCTCCAAAAGATTTTATGAACACAAATATAGAAAACAGGCCTATGAAAACTTAAAAGCACTCGATATAGACGGTATAGTAGTTCTTGGTGGTGATGGTTCTTTCCGAGCGATGGAAGTTTTTAGCTCTGAGTTTGCAATAAACTTCGTAGGTATTCCCTCCACGATTGATAATGATATTTATGGCAGTGAGTATTGTCTAGGTGTCGATACCTCTTTAAATGTTATTCGTGATGCCATAGATAAAATCCGTGATACAGCATCTTCTTTTAATCGTGCGTTTATTGTTGAGGTAATGGGACGAGAATGTGGTTACCTTGCTGCTGTCTCAGGCATAGTTAGTGGTGCAGAAATTTGTGTCATTCCCGAAGTGGAATTTGATAAAGAGAGTGTGCAAAAACGACTGAAAGCTGAGATAGACAATGGTAGAAGATATGTCCTTGCAATTGTCGCAGAAGGAACAGGTAAGAGTTCAGAAATTCACGACTGGATTGAAAAAGAGCTTGGGCTTGAGACAAGAGTCAGCATACTCGGTCATATTCAAAGAGGAGGCAACCCCACTGTATATGACCGTCTTATGGCATTTGACTTTACCATAGCTGCTGTAGATTATTTGCTTGCACATAAAGATTCAAACAAAGTTGTTGTATATAACAAGGGTGAGCTTTCATTTATAGAGATAGAAGAGGTTTGTTCAAAAAAATATGTTTTATCTCAAAAGCTTATAGATTCTATTAAATAGACTTCTTTCATAACCTAGATATATTTCAGAGGGAAGAAAAAAAGATGAAATTGTGCAAAATCTTTTTTAAGGCGTAGCCGTAGCTACGGTGAGGAAAAGTTTTGTGCAAGTTCGCTTTTTTTATCCCTCCCTTTGGGCAATTTATAGAGAGCTTTACTCTGCGTTAGATAACCTCCACCGTAGCTACGGCTACGCTGAAGAACATCTGCCTTGATTAAAACTTTCTATAAACTGCTGAGATATATCTAGGTTATGAAAGAAGTCTAATATTTAGGTTAAAAGATGGAGCATAAGATGTTAGAGAATGAATGCATGAAAACGATGGACTTTAGGCATGCTTGTAAGATGTTTGATGAGAGTAAAAAGATTTCTGATGAAGATATGCTTTATATCTTAGAAGTTGCAAGAAAATCACCATCCTCTTTTGGTATGGAAGCGTGGAAGTTTTTGGTAATTACAAATGAAGAGCTAAAAGTAAAGTTACGACCCTCTTGCTGGAATCAACCGCAGATTACAAGTTGTTCTCACCTTGTAATAGTTCTAGCTGGTATTGAAAGTGTGAAAGTGGCATCTGGTGAAGTAGAAAAACGATTTGCAAGACGTCAAATGCCACAAGAGAGTCTGGATATGTATATGAATCTTTATGCAGGGCACTTAAAAGATACACTTAGCAGTGATAATAAAATTTATGCATGGACTTCAAAACAGACTTACCTTGCAGTAGCAAATATGATGAATGCTGCTGCGTTTATAGGCATAGATTCTTGTCCCATTGAGGGATTTGATAAGAAGCAGGTAGAAGAGCTTTTAGAGCTAGATACAACGAAATTTCAACTCTCTTTGGTACTTCCTTTTGGCTACCGTTTAAATGAGCAACCAGCGCAGATAAGACGTCCTTTTGAAGAAGTTGTTACGTTTATAAAATAATATTTCAATTTAATGAGTATTTTTTGTATATATTAAACTGTTAATGCAAGAAATAAGGAGCAATAGAGTGCAGATACGAGTCTATTACGAAGATACCGATGTAGGTGGTGTTGTTTACCACTCAAACTATCTCAATTTTTGCGAAAGGGCGCGCTCTGAAGCCTTTTTTAAACGCAGTAAAAATCCCATTTTAGAAAGTGGGCATTTTGTGGCTCGTAAGATCAATGCTGATTTTTTTAAGAGTGCAAAACTTGGAGATATGTTAGATATTCAAACGCAGCTCATAGAGATGAAAGCTGCTTCTTTTATGCTTAAGCAGACTATTTTTAGAGATGATGAGAAGATATTTGAGTTAGAAATATTGCTTGTGCATATTGACTTTTCGGCAAAGATACAGAGAATGAATCAAGAGACTAAAGGTATAATTTTATCTCTTTTTGAAGAGTAAATATGATGAAAAATATTGATAAAAATGTCATCTATTTAGGCTGGGTGAGTTTTTTTACAGATATGGCATCAAATATGATTACAACACTGTTGCCTATATTCATCATCTATGTTTTACATGAGGGCGTGGATAAGCTTGGTATTATCATTGCTATCTCTACCTTTATTTCCTACGCTTTTCGTATACTTTTTGGTTATTTGAGTGATAAGTATCAAATAGTAAAACCATTTGTTGTGAGTGGGTATTTTATTTCTGCTGTTTCAAAGCCACTGCTGGCATTTTCAACTACATTTACCAGTGTTGCTCTTTTGCGTGGTGTTGAGAGAATGGGAAAAGCGGTGAGAAGTGCTTCAAAAGATTCTCTTATTAGCAGTTATGTAAAGAACAACTCGCATGGCAAGACTTTTGGTTTTCATAAGATGATGGATATTTCTGGAGAGCTCAGTGGAGCACTTATTATTTTTCTTATTTTTATGTTTGTATCAAAAGATGAGCACTCTATACGCACTATATTTGAGCTGACAATTATTCCAGGGCTTATTGCCACTTTCATTGCACTCTTTTTTGTAAAAGATGCACCTAAAAAAGAGAAGAAAGATAGTAGTGTTCTAAACGCAGCCGATTATAAACTTTTACCAATCTTGATTATCTACTTTATATTTGTCTTTTTTATTATGAGTGATCAGTTCTTTATTTTAAAGGCAAAAACGGATGGCTATGCACTGAGCACTATTCCTCTATTTGTAATGTTGCTTACTGCAATTCAGAGTTTGTCAAGTTATTACAGTGGTTATTTGAGTGATAAAATAGGTGTTATTCGTACTTTGCAACTTGCATTTGTTTTTGGATTATTATCGGTTTCTTTGATGGATGTAGAGTTATGGGCTGCGTTTACATCGCTTGGACTCTTTACTATTTTTAGTCTAAACGCAGTGAGAAGTTACATATCTGCTTACGCCTCTTCAAAAGGTTTTGTGTTTGGTGTTTTTTATGGTGGTGTTGCTATCTCAACTGCTTTAGGTGCTTTAGCCATAGGCTATATTTGGCAACTATATGGTTTTGATCGTGCAATGCTTTTTAGTGAAGTAGGTATGAGTTTGATGTTTCTTATACTACTTCTAAAAAAAGCTTAATATTTAGAAAACTTGGAGAGACCTGGTCTAATAAGTTCTATATTATACTGAACTTGATTCTCTTGCATTGGAGTTTTATACTCTCTAGGCTCACCTGTGATTAATTTGTAAAAGTAGTCTATTCCGATGGTAGTAGAGTAATTTATCCAGTCATAAACAATGTCGTTATGTAGGAGTAAATTTGCTTCTATAAGGACATTGTTCTCTTGCGTAATTGAGTTTGCTATTATCATCTTTTTTCTATCTCTATATTGTGTCATCGACAAAATAAGAGGATCATAATTTATTTGTGTTGAGAGAATATTTGTTGTATTTGTGTCATAAAGTGTTAGCTGTGACATAATCATTCCTGTTTTAATGACAGGTGTATTTATAAAAAATGAGGCATCGTTTATCTTTTCATTATCTTTGAGATAGCGTTGTAAATTTGTCGTTCTTCTTGAAATTGTGTAGTTGATGACGTGTTTCCCGTCACTAAGATTTTCATCTTCTGGTAAAGCATTTTCACTTGTATCTGTTTGCATATCATAGACACTTACTTCATCTGCATAAGACATACTTTCATTTACATCTATGGTCGGATGTAAAAATTCCTCTTTTTGGTATGTAGCCAGCTCTTTTCCAGTATGTGATTTATCGGAAAAAATAACGAGAGGAGAAACAGCCTTTTTTAGAAGAAGTTTACTTTGCTGTTTGTAGTTGATACCACCAAAATAGAGATATGGTGAAGTAGAATTGACATCATTTTTGTTAATAGTTGGAAAGTAAATATTTAGATTTGGATCTATAGCAATGACATTATCAACGCCTTTCTTTGTTAGAGGTGCTATGACATAATCATAACCATCTGCTTTAATTTTTCTAAACGCAGCCTCAATATCACCAATATTTTCGCTCTCTATTTTATAGCTTTTAAGTGAAAAAGAGTTACTTTTTGTCATTAGATAGGCAAAGACTGCATTTGTGGTAGATGAAGCATACTTTCCTATTTTTTTGTATGGTAGTAGCATAGCTATATTTAAGCCGCCACGACTGTTAAAAGCTCCTAAATTAAGGACAGAAACATTCATTTTTCTAATGTCATCAAGTGCTTTATTGTCAAGTTTATGATCAGCATGTGCCATAAAAGAAAATATCATTCCTTTGTCAAGGAAATCTTGAAGACAGATGTCGTTACACTCATAAGGATCAAGATTTTCAATATAAGTTTTTGGTAGTGGTATTGGTGAAATCATAAAGCTTTGTGCAAACATAATAGAAGGAGTAAAAAAAAGTAGTAATAATTTTATAGATAATTTCATAAGTGGCATTATATCGGATTGAATTTAATAAGAGTATAAAAATTTTAACTATTGCAAGGTATTTTAAAATATAATGTTAGTATAAAGCTAAATATTTAAAAAAGGTAGTGCTTGAAAATATTACACACATCAGATTGGCATTTAGGTCAAAGTTTTATGGGAAAAAGTAGAGAAGAGGAGCATCAGGCATTTCTAACGTGGCTTCTTGAACTTATAGAGAAAGAGGACATCAGTGTGCTTATTGTCGCTGGAGATATTTTCGACACAGGTACGCCATCAAACTATGCCTTAGAACTCTACTACAATTTTCTTACAAAACTCTCTCACTCCTCATGTGAAAACATCATTATAACAGCAGGAAATCATGACTCCATAGCTACACTAAAAGCTCCAAAACAGCTTCTAAAAGCGCTTAATATTCATCTTATTACGAGTGGTGATGAAGATGAAGAGGAGATAGTCCCTATTTATAAGCAAGAGACATTAGAGGGTATTGTTTGCGCTGTTCCCTTTTTACGAGATTATGTGGTGCGTAAGTCACTTGATGCTCAAAGTATGAGTGACAAAGAGAACGCTTTAACTCAGGGAATTAAAGAGCATTATAACTGCGTTTACAAAGAGGCGTTGAGCGTAGCAGGGGCAAATGATGTGCCACTAATTGCCACAGGGCATCTTACAACGGTTGGTGCAAAAACAAGTGAATCTGAGCGTGAAATATACATAGGCGGAACGCTTGATATGGGCAGTGACTTTTTAAGTGAGAAGTTTGACTATGTGGCTTTAGGGCATCTGCATAGTAATCAAAAAGTCAGCTTTGATCATGTACGCTACTCCGGTTCACCTATTCCTCTGAGTTTTAGTGAAGCATCATCTGAAAAAAAGGTAAACATTATCACATTTAGTGGGAAAACTCCGAGTGTGCGTGAAGTGAGCATACCGCTCTATCGATCTCTTTTAGTACTTCGTGGTGATACTAAGAGTATTTTGGAAGCATTAAACGCAGTTACAGATAAAGAGAGTTGGATAGAGGTACATGTTAATGATGAAAACCCTTTTTATGCTAATCAAGTCATACGAGAAAAAGCTGAAGAGTTAGAGTTGACACTTTTAGCGGTGAAAATAGACAAAAGTGAACAGGCTCTATGTAGTGAAGATTTTCAAGTCGTGAGTTTAGATGAGCTTACGCCTCTTGATTTGTTTGAAAAGCGTCTGGAAAAAGAGGAGTTGCAAGATGAAGCATTACGCGATGAGCTTATCAAAAATTTTAAAAATATTGTTGCAGAGGTGCAAAACTCATGAAAATTCTCTCTTTGAAATCGCTAAATATTAACTCTTTAAAAGGAAAAACGGAGATTGATTTTGCACAACTTACACAAGAGAGTGCACTCTTTGCCATTACAGGTCCTACGGGTTCTGGAAAGAGTACGCTGCTTGATATTATCTCATGTGCTTTGTATGGGCGAACAGCAAGACTCAAAAATCCAAATGATTTGATGTCAAAAAACTGTGGTGAAGCCTACTGTGAAGTGGAATTTGAGATAAGGGGGAGGGTGTATCGCTCTTCATGGAAGCAAAGACGAGCGAGAAAAAAGCATGATGGGGCATTCCAAAGTGCTACTATGGAGCTTGTAGATTTAGAAGAAAATAAGATTTTGCCACTAAAAACAAGAGAAGTTCCCAAAAAGATAGAGGAGCTTTCAGGGCTTGATTTTTCTCGTTTTACGCAGTCTATGTTACTTGCACAAGGGAGTTTTGATGCTTTTTTAAAAGCAGATGAAAAAGAGAGATCTCTTTTACTTGAGAAGATAACGGGAACACAAATATATGCAGAGATCTCAAAAGCTGTTTTTGATAAGCACCGCTTTTTACAACAGGAAATGGATAGCGAGCAGAGGGTTTTGGACTCTATTGAGCTGCTAGATAAAGAGGTCATTGTACAAAAGCAAAAAGAGCTTTATGAAAATATTACTAAAAAAAGAGAGAATGACAAAGAACTTCAAAAACTAAACAAGGCACTTCATTGGTCGCATAGGCTTATGGAACTTCAAAGTGATATTAAGAAATATGAAAGTATGCTACGTGAAGTCACAAAGAAAAAAGAGGAAAATAGAGACTCTTTTGAGAGAGTGTTTTTAGCACAGAGGGCATTGAATGTTTTTGGAACTTTTTCATCTTACAAGCAACTTTATGAGAATTTGGAGACCAATAAACGTAAGAGTGTAACACTGACAGATGAACTTACTCTTTTAGAAGAAGAGTTAAAAAAGAGTAATGCAAAATATGTAACTATAAAAGAGGCGTTTGAGAAAGAAGAGCATGAGTACAGTGCCACAGTAGAGAAGATAAAAGCTGCTCGTGAGATAAGGACGAAAGAGGAGCAGAGTCATATAAGGCTTGCCAAAGAAGAGAAGTTACTTCAAAGTAAAGAAGAAGCGCTGCAAGCAGCAAAAAAGAGTTTGGAGTTACATATACAAAAGCAAGAAGATATTCAAACGCAGATAGCAATTAAAAATGAGTATTTGCAAAAACATATAAAGGATGAGAAACTATTTACCACACTTGGCATAATAGAGCAGAATATTAAAATATATAGAAAACTTCTTGGTAAAAGAGAGAGTGATATTCAAGAGAATGATAAGAGTAGGGTGCTTATAAAATCACTCAGGGAGACGCAAAAGATTTCTATAGATCATATAGAAGAGATAAAACGACACATAGAGACATTGCGTGAAAAAGTAGAGAGAGAACAACTACTGAAAAAGTATGAAGCAGATCGTGAACTGCTTGTAGATGGTGAAGCTTGTTTTCTTTGTGGTGCAACAGAACATCCATATGCTGAGGGTATGCAGAGTGTTTGTGTGAATGAAACAAAAGAGATGTTACAAAAAGAGCTCAAAGTGTTGCAAATAAAAGAGAAGGATTTGCAAGATTTAGAGCTTCTTTTGGCTCTAAAGAGCTCAGAAGTTGAAAATACAGAGTTGGAGATTGAAAATCTTGATAAAGAGATACGAGAGCAAAGAGAACTTTTTGAAAAATACTCTTTTAAAGTTAGTGATAAAGAGATAGATGAAAAGTATCAAGAACTGCTAGAGGCTAAAAATAGATATGTAGAAAATGTAGAGGCTTTGAAAAAGTTAGAAAAAGAGCTAAATGTATGTAATGTGCAAAAAGGGGAGAGTCAAACGCAGCTAAGGTTACTTACTCAAGAGATAGAGGCACTACAAAATAGTATACAAGCATTGCAGGAGAATATAAAAGCTTTTGTTTTAAAACGTGTAGCAGTTCTTAATGTGGCTGATTTGGATGCGTATGAACAAGAAGTGTCTAGACAGTATAAAGCAGCACAAAAAGAGGAACAGGAAGCTAAAGCTGCGTTCAATGTACTTAAAATTAAAAGCCAAGAGCGTCAGAGTGCCAAAAAAAGTTTAGAGTTGCAAATAGAAGAGGAGAGTGCAAAGCTTGAAGTGCTAAAAAAATCACTTGAGGAACTCTATGAGCAGAATGATTTTTTAGATGAAGAAGAGTTAAAAAGTGCAATGCTTAATACTAAAGAGAGAGAAGAACTTACAAAGTTTTGTAATGATATAGAAGATAGTTATAAAAAGGTGCATACGCTTTATAAAGAGACAACTTATCAACTTCAAGAGCATACAAAAGAAGCTTGTATACAAAGAACAGTAGAAGAGCTTGAAATATTGCTAGCACTTTTAACTCAAAAATCGGATGCTTTACAAGAGAGTATAGGAAGCAGTAAAAAAGAGTTAGAGTTAAACCAAGAAAATAGCAATAAATTTCAAAAACGCATAGCAGCATTGCAAGAGAAAAAAGAGGCTTTTGGAGTCTGGGTAAAACTCAATGAACTTGTAGGCTCTGCTGATGGAACAAAGTTCAAAAAATTTGCACAGGGTATAACGCTTGACCAGCTTATAAGTTTGGCAAATCAACATTTGGCGCTATTAAGCCCTCGCTACACTCTAGCAAGAAACCAAGAGAAACTTTTAGAACTTGAGATAGTAGATAGTTACCAAGGAAATGTAGAACGTCCCGTAAGTACACTCTCTGGTGGTGAGAGTTTTATAGTAAGTTTAGCTCTTGCACTGGGTCTCTCAGAACTGGCAAGTCAAAAAATAGCCATAGATTCTCTCTTCTTAGATGAGGGCTTTGGAACGCTTGATACTGAGAGTTTAGAGACTGCACTCAATGCACTCAACCTTTTACAAACAAGTGGTAAAATGGTGGGCGTTATCTCTCATGTAGAGGCGTTAAAAGAACGAATACCTTTGCAGATAAAAGTCATTCCTAACGGAGATGGGACAAGTAGCGTTGAGGTGGATTAAGAAAGACAACTTTTAATGGTTTTTAAATCATTCATAGTTATCTTTTTTAACTCCGGATTTCGTAGTAGATATTGCGGATGATAAATTGGTATGAGTTTGTAATTTTTGTAGTCTATGACATGTCCGCGCACATTTTCAAAATTTTCATTATCTCCTGTGAGATGGCTGTAAGCTTCTGGACCTAAAGTAACGATGACCTTTGGCTTTATAAACTCAATTTGTGAAAAAAGATAGTTTTTACATGAGTTCCATTCTGAGGGGGATGGTCTATTGGATTGGAGTGGTTTACATTTGATTGCGTGGGTAAGATAGGCATCTTTTACATCGATTTTTACCACATTTTCTATCATTTTTTTAAGTGTTTCTCCAGATCTTGCATCGTAGTAAGAATTTGTAGAATCTTGCGCTTTTGAAACAATATAATCAACAATAAATAACTCTGCATTTTCACTTCCAAAACCGCTCATACTTTGAGATCTGGACTTACTCAAATCACATAGGTGACACGATATTATGTTCTGTGATAATTGTGATAAACTACTAGGAGATTCATCATTTTGCCTTATATTCAAATCAAAATGGTCGATGTATTCAAAGCCTGTAGCTTTGAGTCTGTAGAGATTTTGCAATAAAACAAGATTTTGATAAGATTTCAAGAAAACCACCACGTTTTAAAATATATTGAGAGTATAATTAAAATGTGGTTAAAGTACACTTTATGAGAAAAATATGTTATTATACAGGTACCTAAAGGATTAGGAATTATATGCAAAAAAATATTTTAGAAATTAAAAACTTTGTTTTAAAATCTTCAGCAGAAGTCCCATCGACTGTTCGGGAAATTCAAAAGGGAAAATATGAAAAACTTTTAATCCATATTGTCTCTTATTTGCACAATACAGTTCTTGTACAAATTCTCTACAAAGATTTGATACATATTTATCCTGAAGCAAAAATAGCTTTTTTAAAACATGATGATAAAATTACGACATCAGTGAATCTTTTTTCTATAAAAATCGAAGATATTGATGATATTAGTGATGAAGTATTAAAAGAATTATATCTTGATAATTCAGAAAAAATTGACTGTATTGATGATTATCGCTCTGAATTATTTAAAAAATATTTCACTGATCATTTAACACAGCTTCCAAATTTGTATCAATTACGAAAAGATTTGGAACAACTTGAAAGTCCAGGATTGATTTTACTTAAAATTGATAATTTTCAAAAAATAAATACTTTTTATGGATTTGTAGTAGGTGATTATGTCTTAGAAGCTGTAGCAAAACACTTAAAAGAGGTATTAGTAGATAATAAAGTATATAGACTCTCGGGTGCTGAATATGCTATTACATTGAATCATAATTTAGGGTTTTATGCTCTGAAAAAATATATTGAAGAAGTGTATGAAAAAATTTCTAAAATAGATGTTATATATAGAGAAGCACGAATATATATAGATTTTACGCTAGGCTCAACATCTATGAGGAATAACTGCAATATTTTTTCAAAAGTTTCAATGGCATTGATGTATGCAAGACAAAAGGGAGTGCGTTACTGGATATATGAAGACAGAATGCATTTTGAAGATGAATATAGTCGTAATTTAAATTTTTCTCACATTATAAGAGAAGCTGTTCAAAACAATAGAATTGTGCCATATTATCAAGCTATTTTGGACAATAAAAGTGGCAAAGTCGTCAAGTATGAATGTTTGGCAAGGATGATAGATTCAAATGAAAAAATTATATCACCTGCTGTTTTTATACCTATTGCAAAAAATATCAAGGTCTACAATGAAGTAACAAAATGTATCATCAGAAAATCTTTTGATTTTTTTGAAAACAGTCACTATGAATTTAGTATTAATCTCTCAATTGAAGATATTATGAGTAGTGAGATGTTTCATTTTATTATGCAAACACTGCACGATTCAAAAGCATCTTCTCGTGTTACATTTGAGATACTTGAGAGTGAAGCAATACAAGACTTTAAAAGAGTAGATAGATTTATTTCTGAAGTGAGACGCTATGGTGCGCAGATTGCCATAGATGATTTTGGAAGTGGATATTCAAATTTTTCATATCTTGTGAAAATTGAAGCAGATTATATTAAATTAGATGGTTCACTTATTGAAAATATTGATGTTAATGAATCGTCTACAATTGTAGTAGAAACCATTGTGAATTTTGCCAAAAAACTTGGAATGAAAACTATTGCAGAGTATGTACATTCAAGCGTAGTTATGGATAAAGTTATCTCTTTAGGCATAGATTATTCACAAGGCTTTTATATTGATGAGCCTTCATTAGATATTAAATAATTTTTAGGAGTCTGTTATGAAAAGAATCGAAGAAGTTATTGATGAACTTTTTAAAAACTTCATTGAAGAAGCGATACAAAATATTGGAATTGGTCCATTTATTACATCAAGAGAAGCTATAGAAAGCGTTTTAGATACTCAACTGCAAAAAAATAAAAAAGGCTAGACATGGAAAAAGTTAAATTAAAATTTTACACGATAGATAGATGTGCATATCGTAAATATGGTGAAGATGCTGAATACCTTACTAATATTTCGGATACACTAGATGATTTAAAAGAGTGGATTGAAGATTTAACTTTGCAACAAACACGCACAACAAATATACTCTCAGCAATATCTGAACAATCACACACCTACTGTATTGATGTACGAAAAAGTACGAATAACAACTACTTGCTTGTAACCTGGAACAGAAGCGAATCAACAAACGGTGCTATATCTAGCATACACAAAGATGAACCAGTAAGCAGTGCTTCAACAAATGTTGAAAGTACAGACCTACCTGATGATCACATTCCTGGATATGCTACATATTTTTGGTTTATCCCAGAAGATAACATCTTAGCTACTATTAAATTCAATCATTTAAGTAACGGTCATGTTGGAATGAACAACTACTTAAAAGGTTTTTTGACTCGTTATTCTAAATATACTATCGTGGCAGAAGATGAAGAAAATAGAGGAAATTATGAAATTGTTGGGTATGGCGAATCTAATGAAGATTATGATGAGGACTTACATCCATATTTTAGCTCTAGCTTAAAACGACTGGCAGGTAAAATAGACTATATCCGAAATAGACGAAGAGATATTAAAAAAGTCATAAGAAAAACAGTTATCACTCAAGAGGTCACTAATGATGCAAATCTCTTTGAAAAACTAATGTATCGTATGGGCTCAACAGAACCTCATGCTTTAAATGATAATATAGAATTAAAGTATGAAATGAAAACTAATTTAAATGAGAGAGAATTAAATGATATAATTACATCATGGAGACAAGACCATGGACAGGCATGGGATGATGTTGGTTTTATGATTCCTGGAAATCCTAATCCACTGTGGCTTAGCTCAGAGGTTCCGTCAAAAGAAGTAGATATAAATGTTATTAGAAATAATGATGAGTTTGTAAACTTTGATAGTTTATTAACAGAGTTAGATAATAAAATTGAAGATTTTAGAAGAGTCTATAATGGAGAAGATTAGTGCGAAATACAATACTTAGTATATTTGTTATTGCTTTAGCTATAGTATGGTCTTTACCTGAAGTTGCTTTTTCAAAGCAATCCATCTTATTAGATTCATTAAAACAAATTTCTTCTATTGTCTTAGCAATAACTGGTGCATGGGCTGCTATTGTGTATCCAGAATCATTAAAAAATATCATAAGTAAAAAAGGCACATATGATGTAGATATGGATTCGATTGAAAATTTGTTTCGTCCTATGATTAGTTCTATTATAATATTAGGATGTATCATTACCATAGAGCTTATGGCTTTTATTTTAAAGTTAATTGACCTACCATCATATGCAATTCCATATTTACGAGATGTTTCATTTTTTACTATTGTTTATTTGTACATATTACAATTATGGACATTAGTAATAACAATTATTCCACTCAATAACTCTTATAGAGAAGCTAAACTCGAACATAAGAAAAATAAACATTTTGATAGTGCTACAAAAAATGTGAAAAAAATAAGATAAGTAAATTATTTGCTTTTAAAATGTTAGTAATTTCCGTATAGTTAGGTTTATTTGCAAAAGTTTATTTTCTTTACTTGCACAATTTTACAACAACTTCCTAACGCAAATAAAGCACGATAACACCACATTTCTCCACATATCTTACAATTTGACTTATTGTAAAAACTGCTGCGAGTCTTTCTAAAACATTAAATGTAAAAACAATTATTGAGTATATTGAAAATAAAGAGATCGAGTTAAAATTACAAGAAGAGGTAGATGATTTTTATGGACAGGGATACCTTTATGCAGTAGCAATGCCTCTAGAAAAAGTTAAAAAAACTTTTTCTTAAAGAGTGTAGAAGAAATTAACTATTCAGTAACTTCTACAAGTTCTGGAGTTGATTCCCAAATACCGTGTTTAGTACAGTAAGCGTGTGCTACGAGGTTAAGTTTTTTCTTCATTGGACGAATATTGAATGTTACTTCAGCATGAGATTTCTCATTTCCTAAAGTTCCTGCTACAAATGAAGCCATTGCTAATTTAGTTTCACCATCAAAAAGAGTGATGCTTTCAATGTAGTGATCAAAATCATCTGGATGAGTATATTCATTACCTAAAGTTACTTTTACTGCAAGCATTTCGCCTTTTTTTGCTACACCATCAACTGTGATAAATGGTGAGTGACGATCTATTAAATCTTTTTTTGCTTCTCTTTCTACTGTGTCAATGTCAACATATTTGTTAATCTTTGGCATATTAAATCCTTGTGTTATATTTATTTGGTGTTATTGTAGTATAAAAACTTTTAGTATAATCATAAACAAGAGTATATTTCTCTTATTTAAGATTACTTTAAAATTTACTTACGAAAAGTAGCCTCTTGAATAATAAGTGGGTAAAAATATCCATATCCAAAATCTTTGTCTTTTACTACTTTTCCTGTTGCATAAACTACATCTCCAACTTTTGGCGGTGTTTGTGTCGATGTAAAAACAAGATCGTCCATATTCATAAATCTGCTGCCATCTTCAAGGTGTACCCAGTTAAGTTTCATAATCTGTGTTAAGGCTTTTGTAACTTTTGCGTGAACGGTAACCGTTTTTCCTATATATTTGTCACGATTTTTAAAAAGTTCTGCAATAGTGAGTGTGTCTTTTGTTTTGTACTTTGATGTCATGATATTTGGCTTTATGCTCTGAACTTTTTGTGCCTGCGTTTTGGAGTTGACCTCGCCTGCAAAAAGAATCTTCTCAAACGTACGGTTAAGTGTTTTTGAGTGGAAGTTTTTCATCCATCCCTGCTCATTAAATTTAATGGTGTCTCCTACTTTTACATTGTGTTGTGTCATAGCAATCCAGTAAACATTGCTACCATCTTTGACTTTCATATATGTATAGCCACCACTGTTAAGAGCTTTTTCTACCTTTGCCTGATGGATACCAGCAGCATAGAGACTAGCGCCTAGTATAACTGCGAGTGCGATTTTTTTCATCTGTGTTCCTTTTTTGATTTAATAATTTTAACAAGATTTTAACCAACAAATAGATACAATCGCGACAATTTATAAAATAAAGAGTCCAAATATGTTAAAACCATTACTAATTGAAATCGGTGTTGAAGAGCTTCCTGCAGTTCCTCTCTTAAAAGAGATGAAAAATATTGAGAAAAAATATGCTGCTGTATTAGAAAAATATTCACTTCTTGGAGAGTTTGAATTTTATTACACTCCTCGTCGTTTGGTTATGTGGCATAGAGAGTTTAAACTTAAACAAGATGACAGTGTAGAGGAGTTCTTTGGAGCACCTTTGGCTGTGGCATACAAAGATGGCAAGCCAACTCCTGCAGCAAACGGTTTTGCTAAAAAATGCGGTGTTTCTCTTGAAGAACTCAGCACAGCTGAGAAAAATGGCAAAGAGGTACTTTACTATAAAAAAGATGTTAAAGGACAAGAGTCTCGTGAACTGCTTGGCGATATCATCCATGAGTGGCTCAAGTCACTTGACTTTGGAAAGTCTATGCGTTGGGGAAGTTTGGATGAGAGCTTCATTCGTCCTATTCGCTGGATAAATGTACTTTTAGATGACGAGCTTGTACCTATGAAACTCTATGGTGTGGAGTCTGCAAAAACAACAAAAGTACACCGTATTGCCAACTTTAACGCAGTCGCGATTGATGGCGCAAAAGAGTATTTTGAAACACTTAAAAAAGGTGGGGTGACACTCTTTCCACAAGAGCGCTCAGATAAAATTCTCGCTGACATTAAAAACATAGAGTCTGAAAATGGTCTCAATGTTGAAATAGATGAAGAACTTTTTGCTGAAGTTGTGGCAATTACAGAAAACCCAACAGCACTTTTAGGCTCGTTCGATGAGGAGTTCCTACGTTTGCCTCCTGAGGTTATCATTACCTCTATGAAAGAGCATCAAAGATATTTTCCTGTATTTAAAGATGGAAAACTTATAAATAAATTTGTTGTAGTTTCAAACGCATTGACAGATGATTTTTCAGAAGTCGTAAGTGGAAATGAGCGTGTTCTTCGTCCTCGTCTTGCTGATGGACTCTTCTTTTGGGAGAATGACCTTAAAAATGGTCTGAGTACAAAAGGGCTTGAAAAAGTTGCATTTTTCAAAGGGCTTGGAAGCGTTGCAGATAAGATAGAGAGGGAAGCAAAAGTAGCAAACAAACTTTACGAACTCTACAAGCCAAACGCAGAGATTGAAGATTTAAACAGAGCCATAGAACTTGCAAAAGCTGACTTGATGAGTGAGATGGTCTATGAATTTACTGAGCTTCAGGGTATCATGGGTTACTACTATGCACTTGAAGCGGGTGAGAGTGAAGCAGTGGCTATCGCCATAAAAGAGCAGTATCTTCCAGAGGGTGAAGACAGTGAGCTTCCATCTACTGAACTGAGTGCCATAGTTGCTATGAGCATTAAGCTCGACACACTTCTTGGACTCTTCTCTGTCAATGAAATTCCAACAGGTTCACGTGACCCATTTGCGCTCCGTCGTGCGGTCAATGGTATCATCCGTATAGTAAATGAGTATGGCTTTGAGTTTGACATTGTAAAAACGATGAAAGAGCTTGCAGCAAACTATGATGCTATTGATTTGGAAAAATTGGAGAACTTTATTTTAGAGCGTATTAGAAGATACTATAAGGTAAATCCTTCTATCATCGAAGCTGTTTTAGCATCTGATGAGCGAGAACTTTTGGCACTTGGACAAAAGATAGAAGCGCTTAATACTCTTGTAAACTCTGAAGGTTTCGATGACATTTTCTCAACATTCAAGCGTGTAGCGAACATCACAAAAGACATTGACCTCAGTGCTGACTTGAGTGTTGATGAGGCTCTCTTTGAAGAGGAAGCTGAAAAAGCACTTTATAACAGATACAAAGAGGTCACTGCGAAATCATATGAGAGTTATGAAGAGGAGCTCGATGCACTCTTTGGTCTTAAACCTGAGCTTGATACTTTCTTTGATAGTGTCATGGTAAACGCAGAAGATGAAAAAATCAAGAACAACAGAAAAGCGCTTGTAGCTTCCATCTACAAAAGTATCCTAAATATTGCTGACATTAAAGAGGTAAGTGTTTAGGAGCATTTGATGTATGACATTGCCATTGTCGGAGCAGGCATAAACGGCTGTAGTGTTGCCTATGAGTTCATACAAGAGGGCAAAAGTGTTATTCTATTTGATAAAGAGGGCGTAGCCGCTGGTGGTAGTGGTGCTGCAGGTGCTTTTATATCTCCAAAGTTCTCAAAATCTGGAGAACTTCGAGAGATGTTGGATGCTGCGTTTAGCTACTCTCTAAACTACTATAAAACAAACTTTCCCCGCTCTTTTCAAGCCTCACAACTCCTGCACATTGCAAAAGATGATAAAGATGATGCGATGCTTGGTGAATATAAGAAAAATCCTGCGTTTGGGCTTGAAGAGGCATCGCAAGAGGTGCTTGATTCTCTTACTGAAACAGCAAAAAAGAGAGAACATATCTCTCTAAACGCAGCGATTGTTAATGCACAGAGTGTTTGTCAGGAGATGAGTAAGAGTGCGAAATTTGTGCGTGAAAAAGTGGAAAATCTACGCTATGATGATGGTTTTTGGCTTATAAATGAGACCTATGCTGCAAAAGAGGTCGTTTTGGCAACTGGGGCGTATGAAAAGGTCATCAAAGAGCCATACATTGATGTTCGGGGGATTTGGGGACACCGTGTAGATGTAGAGACAAGCTCACAAAATCCCTACTCATTGCATCAGTTCGTCTCCATCTCCAAAAGCTCTGAAAAAAATGGTAAAAATCTCCTCGCCATCGGTGCAACACACAACATCCACTACCATCCAGATAAAAACCAAGAATCTTATGACATAGAAAAGGGAAGAGCAGAGCTTTTGGAAAAAGCGGCGCAGACGATTAACTTAAAAGATGTAAAAATCATTAAAGATTACACAGGACTGCGTTCAGGTTCGGTTGACTATATGCCACTACTTGGTTCTTTGATACTCTCAGACGAGACCATAAAAGCGTGTGGCAACAGACTGCAAGACAAACGCATTAGCTATGATGAGTTTAGTTACTATCCAAACTTGTATATCATCAATGGCAGTGGCGGATATGGCTTTGTACTTGCACCTTACTTGGCAAAGATACTAAAAGAGTACATTTTAAGTGGAAAGAAAATAGATAAAAGCATCGCCCCTGCAAGATATTTTGCAAGATGGGCGAGAAGAAGAAAATAGTTAGATCTTTACTATTTGTGGAGGCATAGGCTTAAATATTGCCTTGACTGCGTTTGCACGGACTTCGCGTGCTTTTCCTCCTGCATACGGAGAAGGATAGTAAGCACGCTCGATGCACTCATCTGGGTCGTAGTTATTGTCGTACATAAATACGACATTTTTGTCGAGTTTGTTTACATGTGCTGAAAGTGCTCTTGCATAAGCAATAATGGCTTTGTGGTGACGGTCGTATTTATGTCCTATACCAAAAAAGACAAATTTCCCAGTCAAGCGAATCTTTGGAATATCAATATAGTTAAGATTTCTGTCATAACGCGTAAATTGTGTTGAAGTAAGTTTGTCAAGATCTGCATCAAACTCTTCTATAATAGGTGTCGGCTCAATATTTTCACGGTTGTAGTTAAAAAGATAGCGAATCTCTACAAGTTTACCTTTGTAGTGCTCCTTAAACCCTGCGTTTAGAATGTAGTCTTTTGGAGATTCATTAAGAGGTACAAACTCATTATACTTATCAAATCCATCTTCTTGTAAAAAATGGCTCATTTTATAACCCACAGGAGAGCGTTCAGGATTGTAAAGAAATACCGTTCCCGCCACATGTTTACGCTTCTTTTTAAGCATATTTTCCAAATCATCTACCGTGATTTTCTCATCTTCACTCTCGTTGATGTACATATACTGCTCAACAAGGTAGTCCATATCAAAATTTGTCGAAAACTTTCCAAATACCTGCATACTCATAACCCTTTTAATTTTGCGAATTATATCCTAAAATTGCTTGGGATTACACATAATGTTTAAGGAACGAAATGTGTTTTTAAGCATAATAGACATTCACCTGAAATTTTTGTAAAATAGACTAAAAAACTTCAATAAACTAACATTTTAAGTGTTCATTTATTGTTTAGTATCCACTGTTATTGTGCTATAATGTTCGTTGAATAAATAGTTATATTAAAGGATTATCAATGTTAGAAAAAAATAGTAACTTTAAAAGTGTTTCAAAAAATCACATAATCGATGATGATTATATTAAGAAATATATTGAAACAACGAAGGCATTTATTTTAGATTGCTTTTCAAAATGGATTAATGAAACAAAAAAAGCAAATATACAACTTCCTCAACATATTGAAAAATTAGAAAAGATGTTATCTTCTGTAAAATATATTACTCCAAAAGAAGATATTGTTAATAAATATTTAGTCAACGAAAATGCTACAATGCTTAGATTGGCAAAACATGTATACAGTCAATCTAATAATCTTATAACCAATCCAAAACGAGTTATTTTTTCTTTTCCTGAACACAAGATGATATATTCAAAAGACATGGGTGCAACTTATCTGTTTAACAATAAACTACTTAGTAGTATTGTTGATATAATCAGTAACGATATATCAAAAAAAATTTCAATCTGTGAAGTTGGTGCAGGTACAGGGGGCTTGACTAAATATTTTTTACCTGTAATATATGATCAGGCTTTAATATATACAATAACAGACACATCGAAATTTTTTACAAAAACTTTAAAAAAAGAATTACTCTCCTTTAACAATAAGACAGAATATGAAATATGGAATATTATGGAACCCAAAGAAAAAACGATAGTCTCCAATTATGATTTAATTGTTGCTAGTAATGTTATACATGCTGCATTAAATATTGAAGTTGCTATTTCAAATATTTTTCATGCTTTAACTGATCATGGTTATTTTCTTTTGCATGAAACGACACATGGATATGCATCAAGTTCTGCTATTTGGGGTTTTATGGAGGATCTATGGAAATTCACAGATAACAAGAAAAGGTCAGATGGTGCATTCTTATCTATCGATAATTGGTGTACAACAATTTTATCTTTTGGATTTGAACTTATTCAAATAAATGATGACGAGTGTTTGCAGACAATGTTTCTTTTTAAAAAGTCTACAAATATATTTAAAGGAAGTGTGAAATGAAATTGAATAATAATTTATTTAAGAGTTATGAAATTTCAAAATCAAAACCAAAAATAATTATTTACATAGCCAATGGAATAATGATTGACCCTGTTGAGTCAATAAAAGAACACAATTTTCCAGAGAATAGTAATGTATATTTAATCTATTATCATCTAGCACCTTCACTGAAAATATTAGTACATGAATGGCTGAAACATATCGAAAATATTACTCAAGAATCAACTAAAATAATATTAGTTGGTTTTAGTGCTGGAGCTTTAGTAATTCATAGGATGGTATCAATTCTATCAGAACTTAATATTGAGGTTAATATTAGAACTATTAGTATTTCCCCTGCTCATTTAAAAAATTTTAATATGCTCAAGGAATTTACAGTAGATTTTTTAGAAAATCTACCAGATAAGATTGGAAAAAGAATGCTTAAGCGTTTACCTTGGAGCGGTAATTATCCTTTATTAAGCTACGATGAGATTATAGAACAATTAAAATTGTTTCGTTCAGATAAAATATATGAAAACACTTTAGGTGTTGTAGATATAATTGTCATACCTTACAATGACAAACTATGCTGTGATGTAAATTTTGCAAAGAAGCATGCTAACGATATTAGACAAATTAATGGTAAGCATGATATTCAAACATTACCACTAGTATCAATTATAAATAATCAGCTAACCACAGGAGAAAATTAATGAGTAACACTATAGATAAAATATATATAAATAAACATGAGTTTGAAAGAGATGTAGATGATATAAGAAAAAAAATTCAAAACCCAACTTGGAAGGATTTTAAACATTTAAAAAAAATAGAAACATGGGGAAGAATTGCAACTTTTTTAGGATTTATATTAATGTTATTGTTAAGCTATTTTGAGTTTATTCACTCCAATATTAATGGCATAGTATTTTGGAGTATAGGAATATTATCTGCTGTTTTGATAGCTGGTGGAAGTGGTTCGAGGTGGGCAAATATAGCACATTCTATATTACATGGTGCATATGATAAAATACCAGGTATTCCCATAAAGTATACAAAAGCTGGTTTTGGAAAAGGTTCTCGACGTTTTCTTGATTGGCTAGATTGGTTTAAACCACAGTCTTGGATATATGAACATAATGTACTACATCATTATCACTTAGGTGAAAAAAGTGATCCTGATAATGTTGAAAATAATTTGCAATGGCTAATAAATTCGAATATTCCTATGGGTATTAGATACTTAATCATCTTTATATTAGCTTGTACTTGGAAGTTTACATATTATGTACCATTGACCATAAAAATTTTAAAAGAAAAAGAACAAGACAGAGCCTGTAAAATAAACTGTGTAAATCAGAGCCTGTAAAATAAACTGTGTAAACCACCTCCAGCCCATTTAATTATCTTGTATATTTTTCCATAATTTCGCTGAAAAATATACAAAGTTGAGGGTAAATTTCACTCCAATTGCGTAAACCGTTACGATTCCACTTTTACTGTACCTCCTGTGTAGATAAATAAAGCACCTTAAAAGCAGCATCAATTGTGGGAAATGAACCTTTTGATTTTGTGCGTCTTTTAATACTCGAATTTAGCGATTCAATAGGATTTGTGGTATAAATTAGCTTTCTGATTGGCTTAGGATATTTAAAAAAAGTTGCCAGTTCATTCCAATGATTTGTCCAAGACTGTGTGATATGAGGATACTTATTGCCCCAAATATCATTAAATTCCAAAAGTGCCTCTTGTGCATCTTCTTCAGTAGTTGCTGTATAGATCATTTTTAAATCAGCTGCTACTGCCTTTCTATCCTTCCAAGAGACATAACGAAGTGAACTTCTAATCTGATGGACAATACAACGCTGTATCTCTGCTTTTGAGTAAACAGCTTCAATAGCTTCATTGAAACCGTTCAGTCCATCTATGGCAAAAATAAGTACATCATCTACACCACGGTTCTTGAGTTCATTCAGAAGTGAAAGCCAATATTTACTTGTTTCATTTTCACCGATCCAAATACCTAATATCTCTTTTTTTCCTTCAAGCGTGACTCCTAGCATAATATATGCAGCTATGTTTTTTACGACTCTATCCACTCTTATTTTTAGGACGGTAGCATCCATAAAGATTATTGGATAGATTGGTTCAAGCGGTCGGTTCTGCCACTCTTTTGCTTTCTCTATGATTGTATCGGTGATATTTGAGATTGTTTGTTCAGAAAGTTGATAACCATAGAGATCATCAAGGTGATGCTGTATATCTCTTACGCTCATCCCTTTGGTATAAAGTGAAAGTATAAGATCCTCACTGCCGTTTAGAAGTGTTTCCCGTTTCTTTACAAGCTGTGGTTCAAACGAGCCCTCTCTGTCTCTTGGTATGGCGACATCTACATCACCATATTTCGATTTTAGAGTCTTTTTGTTTGTACCGTTACGATAGTTGGAGTTATCTGACTTCTGGTGCTTCTCGTAACCTAAATGCTCATCAAGTTCCACTTCAGTAGCTGTTTGAATCGTTTCTCGAAGAAGAGCTTTGAAATCATCCAATATCCCATCGAGTGAAATATCTTTGCCTTCTTTTATTTGTCTGCGTAGTTCTTCTTTATTTAAAATATCCATCTGTAAATCCTTCAAATAAATCTATCAATAATAGCAATTTTTAAGCCTATCTGATAAATTAGTTTTTTGGATTTACACAGTTGTTTTTACACCCTCACAAGACACTCCCAAAAATTTAGAAAATCATTACAACCCATTTACGAAATATGGAAAAATATTTTGGTTTCAATATATATTACCTTATTTTACTATTCGCTTTATAGTAACACCTCTTATCTTTTTACCATTTGGAGTAAATGCTGCGATGAATAGCCTGCTTATTTTAATACTTGCCGAATGTTTTGCAAATATTAATTCATTTATAGTAATCTTACCGAATCATGCAGCAGCTGATATTTATAGATTTAATGGTGCTTATAAATCAAAAGGTGATTTTTATCTAAGGCAAATTATAGATACGGTTAATTATAAAACAGGATTTGAACTTTTGGATTTTTTACATGGGTGGTTAAATTATCAGATTGAACACCATCTTTTCCCTAATCTAACACTTAGTCAACATAAAGTAGTTCAACCTTATGTAAAAGAATTATGTAAAAAATATAATTTAGAATATAGGGAAGAAAATATTTTTAAAAGATCTATTCTGACTTTATCAGTTCTTGTTGGTAAAACAAAACCAAATATAATTGATTAAGATATATAGATTTTAAAAATTACATTTGATGGATAAATCTCCACTTTTAAGGTGTAAAGAGGCAAAGATATAACAAATACGAGGAGGCTAATAATTGACCCTAGCGGCTTAATTATAGCTCACGACAACCGTTATATCAAGTAGTCAAATCCTTTCTTGCAAAAAAAGAGAGGGGCATCTTGCCAACAATTTAATAGAACTTCTCTTATGCTAGTTCCCTCAGCACCTTTTTAAAAAAAGGTGACCAAAAACTAAAGAAATAAAAGAGTAAATATTGATACAAATTAAAAATATTCCTGTTGAAAAAACATACACAGTAAGACTTAATGTACTAAGACCACATCAAAGTATTAGTGATTGTCAATATGATGGAGATACAGATGAACTTACAAAACATTTTGGTGCATATTTAGATAATAAACTTATTGGAATAGTCTCAATTTATAAATCTAAAATCAAACATATTGATGATAAAAATTGCTGGCAAATTCGAGCGATGGCGATAATTAAAAATATTCGTAAAAAAGGATATGCTAGTAGCCTACTTAAAGTTGCGGAAACATATGCTTTAAAAAACGGAGCAAATTATATCTGGTGTAATGCTCGTATCTCCGCTATAGGGTTTTATGAAAAACATAACTATAAACTCTATGGTGATGAATTTAATGTTAAAGATATTGGACCACATTACATAATGATAAAAGATTGTTTTGTTGATTGAAATGTTCGATATAACAAGTACTTGCACAAAAATATGTTTCCCTCACGGGCAAATATTTTGAAGCGAAAAAATGTGCTATTATGATAGATATTACAATGATTGTGAACAGAAACATATTTTTGAAGACAGTCGTTGTAAGTTCCCGCAAAGCGGAAACTTACAACGGCGAAGCTGAGCTCTAAACGAGCCACCAACCTTTTGTCGTATTCCGCTATGCTACATACAACAAAAGGCAGGAGTCTCACATCAAAGTGTTTTCCAGAAAATCGCAAGTGAATTTTCCGAAATACACATTAATGAAGCTCAGCTTCGCCGTTATACTGAAAAATCAAATATGCTATAATACAAACAAAAAAGGAGAGTCCATGGTAGCCATAAAACAAGAAGCACAAAAGATGATACAAAATCTTCCTGATAGCTGTACTTATGAAGACATTCAATATCACCTTTATGTTGTAGAAAAAATTAAAAATGGTATTAGTCGTGCTGAAAATGGCGAAGTCTCATCACATCAAGATGAAAAACAAAGAATGTCTAAATGGCTTTCACACTAAAGTGGTCTGAAGAGGCTCTTGAAGATATTGAGTCTATCGCCACTTACATAGAAAAAGATTCCCCAACTTATGCGAATAAGTAGCCGTTAAAATAAATGTCCCATCTCTGTGAGTAAATCTCCACTTTTAACTTGCAAAGATAAAAATATGGAAAAGTTATAGTACGTTGACACTCAAAAAAATAAATGATATACTTTGGATATACAGATATGAGGAGAATGTTATGACAGCAACTATTTCAAGTTGGGGTAATTCTCAGGGTGTCAGATTTCCAAAAAATGTTATGAAAGAACTTCATTTATCAATTGGGGACAAGGTAAAAGTTTTAGTTGAAAATCAAAAAATCGTATTAGAACCAGTAGATAAATCACGGGAAAAATACGATATTAATGAATTGGTTAAGCAATTGCCAGCTGATTATACAACTTATGAAGAGTTTGATAATAAAATGGGAAGAGAAGAGTGATAAAATATATTCCTGAGCAGGGAGATATAGTGGCTCTAAGTTTTGATCCACAAAGTAGTCATGAACAAAAGGGTAGAAGAGCTGCTATTATCATTAGCAATAAAGTATTTAACCAATACCTAGGGCTTGCGTTTGCATGTCCGATAACAAATACTAAGAGAGGTTTTCCATTTCATATTAAAGTTGAGAGTGAAAATATCACTGGTTTTATTATGGCTGAACAATTGAAGTCAATAGATTATAATTCAAGAAATATAAAATTTATTGAAAAAGCAGATCAGAAAACAGTAAATAAAATACTGGGCATTATTGATAGTATCATTGAGTAACAAAGAGGGTGTATGGCATATAATTTAAAAGATAAACTTGTAGTAGCGGTGAGTTCACGCGCGCTTTTTGACCTTGAAGATGAGAACAGGGTATTTGAAGAGCGTGGGCTTGATGAGTACTACAAGTATCAGCTTGAAAAAGAGAATGAACCCCTCAAAAAAGGGACTGGATATAGACTCATAGAAAATCTTCTAAAAATAAATGAGCATTTTGCAGAAGATGAAAAACAGGTAGAGGTTATAATTCTCTCTAAAAACAATGCAGGAACAAGTTTGCGCATTACAAATGCCATAGCGAGCTACAAGCTTGACATACAAAGAAGTGGCTGGACAAGTGGACGCAATACGTCTAACTATCTCACAGCCTTTAAAGTCGATCTTTTTTTAAGTGCAGATGATAATGATGTTATCAATGCCATCGAAAATGGTGTTGCAGCGGCAAAGATACTTCCCTCAAACAAAGATATTCATACTTCACTTGGAGATCAAGTACGCATTGCGTTTGATGGAGATGCTGTACTCTTTTCTGAAGAGTCAGAGCTTATCTATAAAGAGCAGGGGCTTGAGGCTTTCATAGCGCATGAAAAGGCAAATCGTGATAACCCTATGAAAAAAGGTCCTTTTGCAAAACTCTTGCTCACCATCGCCAATATTCAGAAAAAATTTAAAGACAAAGAATCACCTATTCGTACAGCACTTGTCACCGCACGAAGTGCTCCGACACACGAGCGGGTAATAAAAACACTTAATGTCTGGGGTGTTCGCATAGATGAGGCATTCTTCTTAGGCGGCAGTGAGAAGTACGAGGTACTTGAAGCCTTTGGTGCTGACATCTTTTTTGATGATCAAGATGTACATTTGGAACTCTCATCAGATGTTGTGCCTTCGGCAAAAGTGATGCATAAAACTATTTTAGAATGTGAATAATGATATATGTAGTTTTTTTTCTATTTACATTCTTGATTCTCATTGGGGTGTTTTATCAGTGGCAGTATTTTATGATATTTTCTCCCACCTACATAAAAGAGCGACGACTTTGTGATAAATGTGAACTTTTAAGTATAAAAACTGATGATGGCATAGAACTTGAGGGCGCTGTCTATGAGCCTGTAAACGCAGTGACAACACTACTTGTTTTTGTTGGACGCTCTCATGATGCTGTAGCATTAATGGGACGACTCAGTGAAGTTTATAAAAATGTACGTGTCATTGCGTTTAATTACCGTGGCTATGGAAAAAGTGGCGGTGTTGCAAATGAGAAAAATATTTTAAGTGACAGCTTGAAAATTGCGCAGCTTGTGCAGAAGCATTATGGTGATTTTTATCTTTTAGGTTTTTCACTTGGCTCGAATGTTGCTGCGTTTGTGGCAAAGCAACATAGTGTAAAAGCACTCTTTTTGGTCGGGGCATTTGACTCTGTTACAGCACTCTCAAAAGAGAAGTACCCAAAACTCTGTTGCATTGAAAAACTACTGCGTTACAAGTTTCCTACTGATGTGTATGTACGGGATGTCACTGCAAAGACATATCTTTTTGTAAGTAGAGATGATGAGACCATTCCACTTAAAAATGCTCAAAAACTTAAAGAGTCGGTGAAAAATCTTGTTCTTTACAGTGAGATTGAGGGACTAAGTCATAAAGAACTTTTGTGGGATACAACAGTAACAAATCAAATAAATAAGGTAATGGAAAATGAGTAAAAAATTTCAAATAATGTTCTACATCTGTTTAGTGAGTATTGAATATCTTGCAACAACAACACGAGAGATAAAAGTGATTGAGCATATTTGGGACAAGGCAAATCATTTTATTGCATTTATGACACTTTATATTTTGCTTTCGCTTGCATACAGACATTTGAGTGTTTTGATGAAAATTGCATTATTACTTGCTTTTGGTATGCAAATAGAGATAGTGCAGTATTTTATCCCAGGACGAGATTTTTCACTCTTTGATGTAGTGGCAGATAGTGTAGGGATTGCAATAGGAATAGTTGTTTATTATTTGTACGAAAAGTACAGAAGAAGCGCTATAAAAGCTTCTTCATAAGTTCGATGTGATAATTTTCTTGGTAGTTAATAAAGTCGAAGAATTTTGAGAGTTCTTCATCTTTTATAGCATCACTAAGCTCTTTACACATTACTTTTGCAGCCTCTTCTTCTGCAATGCCATCTACAAGAAATTTATCTAAATCTTTTACAACATAGGTCATTTCATGAAGTTCACGAGGAAGTGCTAAAATGCCAAGCTTTGCCATCATATTTCCAAACGATTTAAGGTGAAAGTGTGATTCATCTACTAAATCTTGAAAGACATTAAAGCGAAGAATATTTTTTGTGCGTGCCTGCATATAAGCATAAATAAGAATAAGCTCATACTCTTTGTAGGATTCATCAAATAAAAAAAGTGTAAGTGCATCTATTTGAGCCTGTTCAAGGTCTCTATCTTCCCATTTTCGTTTCATGTTAAACGCAGTGATTTTCCCGTTATTCTCTTCTTTTGCAAGCACTTCACTAAGATACTCTAAAAGGTAAATATCATCAGTTTTTATACGTTCGCCTAAAACATTGTTTGGATAAAATGAATGAAATGCTTTTATCTCATCTTGGAGGGCTTCAATGATTTCAAAAACAGTGTTGCGTTTAAGAAGTACCATATTTCTGTCATAATTATAATTTTCACCATTTTCAAGAGTTTGCTCACCAAGCCATTTCATATGACGAAAAGCAATTTGAGAAAAATCATAAAGGCGTGATTTTATCGTTTCATCATTAATGGCAAATGATGCAAACAAAATTGAGAGCCAAAGTTCATGTTTTTTTTGGTATGTTTTATTCACCTGTTTCTTCCTTTTGTGTTGATTCACAGCTATCTTTCATTTTAAGAACATGCATCTCTTCCTCTTCACCCTTTTCTTTATTCTCAATATTTTGTAAAGAGGCAATGTATGCAGTAAAGACTATATCTGCACATACTTGTTGTTGTGGTGAAAGATCACCTAGTTTCTCATGCATTTTAGTTATGGCTTTTTGTGCATACTCTAAGTCATTGCCAATAATCATATCGGTAAACATAGAACCAATAACAACGGTATCTTGACAGCCATTTGTCGCAAATTTTGCATTTTCAATACCCTCTGCGTTTAAGTCTGTGTAAAAAACAACATACTCATTTGTTTTTTCATCAAGTGCTACCCCAACACCATCTGCATCTTCAATTTTTCCATAATTTTTCGGATTTATTAAGTGTTCTAAAGTTTCAGCATTAAGCCCCTCTGGCATTTTTACATTTTCAAACATAATTTTTCTCTTTTTTTTAATTTATGTAAGTGTAACGAAAAAGTATAAATATATTCTTGACCAATACCAGATTAATATCTTATTTTTGCAAGGTAAAGACCATTTGGTGGAGCAGGTCTGATTTTATGCTCTTTTTTTAAAGAGAGTTGCTCTTGTATCTCTTGTTTTTTGAGTTGTAAAAGTGCCCCAACCATCAATCTAATTTGACTTCTTAAAAATCCATTGGCTTCAAAGTAGAGAATGTGACAATCTTTATATCTATAATAAAAAGCTCTGTATATAACTCTTTGTGTAGAGTTAATATCACTACCTGTTTTCATAAAACCGCTAAAATCATATTCGCCTTCAAAAAGTTTTATGTTTTGTTTTATCTCTGCAAGTGCTGCGTTTGGAAGAAATGTTACAAAATCACTCTCAAAAGGATTACTCTCTTCTGTTTTTATGATGTATCTATATACTCTTTTTTTTGCACTGTATCTTGCATGAAAGGAATCATCTACTGTTACAATTTTTTTGATTATGATGGAAGAGGGAAGCATCTGATTTACAACGCGTTTAAGCTTTGCTAAATCTCTCCAATACTTAGGCAGAGAGATATGGCATACCTGTCCCGTTGCATGGACTCCTTTATCCGTACGCCCACTTGCTATAACCTTGTCATTAATGCCAAGTTGATTGAGAACCTGTGTTACATTGCCAAGTATGGTGTTGCTTGTCTCTTGCTGCGTTTGAGAACCAAGAAAATGGGTACCGTTGTAGGCAAGAGTAAATGCAACTTTCATTAGAATTTATTGACTATGGTCTTACGGTAAATAAAGTAGGTTACTGCAAGCCAAGTGAGTGAGAGTGCTGGGATTGTATAAAAATGTAAGATGCTTTGCAACCCAACTGTAACACCATAATAGAGTGCAATAGAGATAAACAGGTACAAATAGACACGAGATTTTTGATGTCGTACCTGTACAACACCTATGGCTATAACAATGAAAAGAGAAATGATAGGAAAAAGACTTAGTAGTGTATCTGTTATAAACATTTTAACCTTATTTTTATGTCTATATTTTGAAAGCCAATATTCAAGAGGTTCTTCATAGGGATCAAGATGTGTTTTTAATGTATCATTAATCATCATTGTTTTAAAATTAACTTGAGAGAGTTTTTTGGTTGAATAACTGTATCCCTCTCCATTTGTAAGTTTTAATCTAAGTATTCCTGAATCATTTATAATTTCTGCTTTTTTCGCAGAAATAAGTATCTCTTCTTTTCCTTTTTTATTGAATAAAAAGACCTTATAGTATGTTCCATCATCTTTCTTCCCTCCAAGATAGAGTAGCCAATCTCCAAAACTATTTCCAAATTCACTTGCTGCAAGATTAAATTTTGCTTCACTTTTTTTATATGAAACAAAATTTCTTGATAATACAGTAGAGTGCGGAAAGAGAACGAAAAAATCAAATGCTAAAATTATACTAAGTAAAAAAGCAGGTTTAAAGAGTGTTTTTATAAGGAACTTGGGTTCGATTCCAAGGGCAAACAGAACAATAATTTCATTGTCGTTTGAGAGTTTAAAGAGTGAAAGCGTTGCTGCTATAAAAAATGTTATGGGCAGGGTATAGAAAAGAATTTGAGGTAGTACAAAAAGATAGAGTTTGGTCATTTCCCAAATAGTCAGTTGAATTATTGCAGTATAAGCTGCTAGTTTTATCAAAAATATGACAGAAGCTATGGCAAAAAGAGGTAAAAATATAGATAAAAACAGCGTTGAAAGGTTTCTAAGTATATATTTTTGAAGTCTATCCATTTGTAAAAACTCTTTTAATAATTAGCATTGATATAGGCTGCAATAGGAGTGTCTAGCATATATACTATAAAAGTAGCCATTGCTAAAAAAGGTACAAAAGGAACACGCTGTTGCTCTTTTGAACCTTTCACTGTATAGAGCATAACTGGCATTGCCAAGAGTGCTGAGAGAAATATGGCAACGAGCCCTAGTTTTACACCAAGCAAGGCACCCATAGTAGCTGCGACCATAATGTCACCTTCGCCCATTGCTTCTATAAATGGAGATCTGTCGAAGTGTTTATTCCAAGAGGTTTTTGTCTTTATCCCTGCTCTGTACACTGAAGATGTCAGGTAGTAAGAGAGTGAGAAACGCAGGAGAGTAAAGCCACCTGCAAAGAGGAGGGCATTTTGAAAATTGTTAAAAAGTCCTGTTATGCTCCATGCTCCAAAAATAGCAAAAAAGATTGCTAAAAGATTAAGTGAATCAGGAATCATTTTGTATTTTAAATCTATTACAGAGAGTGCTAAAAGCATTAAAAAACTCATTCCTATAAAGAAAAGAGGTAGGCTAAGAGAGTACTTGTAAACAAGTGCGGTGAAAATAACTCCTGAGAGGAGTTCGATAAGTGGATATTGTATAGAAATTTTATTGGCGCAATAGGCACATTTTCCTTGTAAAAATATCCATGAGAGTAGGGGAATGTTATGCCATGGTTTAAGTTTATGACCACATGATGTACAGTGTGAAGCACCAAAAACGACACTCTCATCTTTTGGAATGCGAAGAATAACTACATTTAAAAATGAACCAAAAACTATGCCTAAAATAAATCCTATAAAAAGTTCCATTATTTTAAACCTCCAAATCTACGCTCAATTTGTGTAAATTGCTTAACAATTTTTTGTAAATCTTTAGTTGTAAAATCTGGCCAGAGTTTATCGATGAAAAAGAGTTCTGCGTAAGCCGCCTGCCACAAAAGAAAGTTTGAAAGTCTCGTATCTCCACCTGTTCTGATGAGAATATCGACATCAGATTTACAATCAAGTGCATTACTAAGCATCTCACTTGTAATCTCTTTTGAAGATTTTTTAAGTGAATTTACTGCACGGAGTATCTCGTCTTGTGCTCCATAATTAAGTGCTAAACTCTGTACAAGTCCATCGCAGTGAGCTGTTTTTTCTTCTACCATTTTTATGGTTTTTTGCAGGGATTTTGAAAAGGCTCTTATATCGCCTATTGGCTCAAATTTTACATTGTTCTCAAGGTAAGAGGGAAGTTCATCTTTAAGATATTTATCGAGTAATCGCATTAAAAATTCAACTTCTAAACGTGGTCTTTTCCAGTTTTCTGTAGAAAAAGCATAGAGAGTGAGTCGCTCTATCTCTTCACTGTTAGAGCAGTAAGTTGTGATTTCTTTGACGACTTTTGCACCTGCTTCATGACCTTTGACACGTTTTTTTCCTTGCATCTCTGCCCATCTGCCATTGCCATCCATAATGATTGCTATATGTTTTGCTTTATTCATTTTTTACTCAGATAATTTTTTTGAGTGTGAGATAATTCTGAATGAAAGGGTTAGTTTGTCACTTTGAAGGAGTAAAATATTTTTATCATTTGTGATAAACTCTATCTCATTTACATCAGTTCCAAAACTTGAAGAGTCTTTGAGTAGATTAAGACAAACTGCATCAAGATTTTTATTTTCAAGCATATTGACTGCGTTTGACTTTGCCTTCTGCTCATCCATCTCAGCTTTAAAACCTATCACAGTGATGCCCTCTTTATCAATTGTATTTAAAATATCAATATTTTTTTTCAAAGGAAGCTCCCAGCTCTCGCCCAAAGACTCTTTTTTGAGTTTTCCATCTTGTGGAAACTCTGCAATATAATCACTTACAGCCGCCGCCATAAAAAGAAAAGGTCTTTTTTGAATAATATGTATATGCTCATCTCTTACAAGTGTTGCTTTTGAGAGTTTGCCTTTTTTTGCAATACGTACTGAATCGGTGAGGTACTCGAGCATCTCTGCTGTGCTTGCAACATCAATTTTGTGCATATTTTCAGGTAAATTTTCATCAAACCTTGTAGCAATAAGGTTTACATCTGCACCTTTTAAGTAGAGTGCCGTAGCTAGAGCAGAGGCCATTTTTCCACTTGAAAAGTTTGAAATGTAGCGCACTTCATCTATTTTTTCTACCGTTCCTCCACCGGTAATGATAACCCGTCTATCTGTCCAGTACTCTTCTTTTAGAAGTTCTCTACTTGTTTGGTAGAAAATATTTAGAGGCTCTGCCATCGCTCCATCACCTATAGTTTTACATGCGAGTTCTTTTGTCTGTGTCTCTAGTATTGTGTAATTTGCTATGCCAAGCATTTTAAGATTTGCCTGTGTAATAGGGTTTTGAAGCATATTTGTATTTGCCGATGGTGCTAATATTTTCATACCGTTAAAGGCAAGGGCTGATTGGAGTAGAATGTTGTCTGCTATTGCATTTGCAAGTTTTGCAATGGTATTTGCAGATGCTGGAGCAATGACCATAATATCTGCCCATTCGCTGATTTTAATGTGGTTATGTTCATTTGCCCAAGACTCATTGGTATCATCAAGCACTCTGTTTGATGAGAGTGTCTCAAATGTAAGAGGGGTTATGAATTTTTTTGCAGCAGGAGTCATTACAACTTTTACTTCTGCACCTGCTTTTACGAAATATCGTAAAAGTTCAAGAGATTTGTAAATGGCAATGGAACCTGTCACGCCAAGGAGAATCTTTTTGTTTTTAATCAAATCTACTGGTATATTCATAATAGCTCCCTCGTTTATCTGTCTGTATTTTATCAAAAAATTCTTAGTCTTTACAAAAATTGTTACGAGAGTAAACATATTTGTAAGGTTGTTCCAATAATTGGGACTATAAATATTAAATTTTATATCTATGCACTAAAATTAATGCAATATAAACAAAGGTAATAAATATGACAAAAACCCTCTTAGAAAATATTGACAATATTCCACCGCTTCCAGAATCAGTACAGGAAGTTGAGCGTGTTTATAATAATTCAGATTCTACACTTGATGATATGCAAAAAGCGATAGAAAAAGATCCAATACTTACAGCAAATATACTGCGTTTAGTGAACTCTCCTGCATATGGTTTGAAACATCAAATCACTGATCTTAAGCAAGCTGTCTCTCTTCTTGGAAAAGATACTATTAGAACATTTGCATTAGGAAGTGTTTCCAATGATTTTGAGATAGATCTCTCACCATATGGTATGACAAAAGAGCAGTTTGCAACAGCGTGTGACAAACAGCTCTCTTTAGTTGTTAATTGGCTTCGTAGAACTGAAGGGCAAAACCTTTCTCTTTTAGCTCCTGCTGCGTTTTTGGTAGATTTAGGACGTGTAATAATTTCTAAAACACTACTTGAAGATAATAAAGCTGACATTATAGAAAAAGCACTTTTAGCAGGTGAAGATATTTCAAATGCTGAAAAAACTGCCTGTGGTGCGCAAACGACTGATGTTACAGCAACACTTTTTCACAGATGGAATCTTGACCCTGAAATAGTACATATCATTCGCTATAGTGATGATCCAGAAGGTGCAACACCAGATGAGCAGAGAATGGCAGCAGAGTTAAAAGCTGTTCGTGAAACTGTTATGCCAAACGGTGAGATAACCGATGAATCGATTGCCACTGCAAAGAATACTATAGAAGAATTTGGACTTGATATGGCAAGTTATGAAAAAGCTCTTGAAAAATTGATGGACGCGTAGTCTTTGATATTTGATCCACAAAAAAACGAGATGTTTGGAGCAAAAACAGTCTCGATTTTTATTGTTGTTATGTTAATTATTTACTATGTAGTATGGAGATTTTTTTTACAAGAGGGTGGTCATCCCTCTGTGCAACAAGAGATCTCTTCTTCTAAAGAAGTGCAGCATGCGCACATTTTAAAGGGAAAGTGAAATCTACTTTTTACCAAAAAATTTGTAGTAGAAGTTTTTAATGGTTTTGAGTTTTGTTCGGCTAAGAGCCAGTGAGCCTTTCTCAACTGTGCCACTTGTTACTGTAGTACCTGCTGCTATCATGACATCATCTTCAATGGTGAGAGGTGCTACGAGTTGTGAATCAGAACCTATGAAGACATTTTTACCAATGATGGTTTTGTACTTGTTAATGCCGTCATAGTTACAAGTGATGGTTCCTGCACCTATATTTGTTCCCTCATCTATCTCTGCATCACCCAAATAACTTAAATGTCCTGCTTTTACCCCTTTAAGTGTCGCTTTTTTCACCTCTACAAAGTTACCAATGTGTGTATTTTCTATGTTTGAGAGAGGACGAAGATGTGCCATTGGACCACAATCTGAATTTTTCATAATGCTATCTTCTACAACACTACCTGCTTTTATATGAGAATTGATGATGTGAGAGTTGCCTGTAATTCGGCATCCATTTTCAACAATACACTCTCCCTCAAACGCAACACCCTCTTCGATATAGATAGTCTCTGGAAGTTGCATTGTTACACCTGCTTGCATCCATCTATTTCTGATGCGTCTTTGCATAATAACTTCTGAATCAGCTAAATCTTTTTTAGAATTTACACCCTTAAAATGCTCTTCATCAACAAGAATTGGCACAACAGTTCCCTCTTCCTCTTTTACCATAGCTACAACATCTGTGAGGTAGTACTCTTTTTGGGCATTGTCATTGCTTAGTTCTGGAATGTATCTCTCTAAAATTACTTTTGAAAAAGCATATATACCTGCGTTCACAGTTGTTGTATTGAGCTCTGCTTCATCGGCATCTTTTTGCTCAACTATATACTCCACACGGTCATTTCTGATAATAACCCTGCCGTATCCGTCTGGATTTTCAAGATCAAATATACTCATAATTACATCAGCTTGTATCTCTAAAAATCCGTGGAGTGCTTCAGCCGTGATGAGCGGCATATCGCCATTGAGGACTAAAACTTTGTCATTTTTTGGCTCTACATTCATCATAGCACCGCCAGTTCCTGGAAACTTATTGGCATCTTGTGTGACAAAGTTAATGTTGTCGAAGTAGCTGCTTATCTCTTTAATGACAGCCTCTTTTTGATGTGCTACTACAACAGTAATATCATCAGAAATTTTCAATGACTCTTTGATGATATGATAAAGCATAGGCTTGCCACTTATAGAGTGAAGGACTTTTGCCTTGTTTGATTTCATACGACTGCCTTTTCCAGCAGCTAAAATTACTATACTTATATTCTCTTTCATCATTTATTTATTCCTCTGTTTATTCATAGTTTATTTTTGTGACATTATAACATTTATTTTTTTAATCTATTACGCATTTTATCGTAAATAAAAAGTGTTGCAAGTATGCCGACAACAGTTCCTGCGATGATATCGCTGATAAAATGGTCATCTGCCAAAATTCTTCCGCTTGCAAATGTGATTCCTAAAATTATCCAAAGGTAAAGATAGCGAGGAAAGAGCAGATACATAACTGTAAATGTGGTAGCGATGGTAACAGTATGTCCTGATGGAAATGAAGCATACGTGGTATGATGATGAAACATCGTAATATAATGATATTTTAGTTGTGCAAAAAAGCCCTTGTCATAGTTTTGAAAGAGTAAAAATCCATACTCCTCAGGAGAATGATGTAATCCTACTGGACGAACTCTTGAAAATATCCATTTTAGTAGTATACTCACAAGACCTGAAAAAATATTTGCATAAAAAAGAAAGAGAAATCTATTTTTGTAAAGCTCAGTATCTTTAATATATTTAAAAAATAAAAATCCTAAAAGACCAGCTCCAATATACCATTGAGATTCTCCTGTAAGACTTAAAAGTTCTCCAAAATGATGGAATGTTTCTCGATGTATATAAAAATATCTAGCGACAGGCTTATCAAAAAAATTGTAACTAATAATTATAAGAGGAATTGCAATAATAAATGCCGTAAAAAACAGTTTTTTAGTTAATTTCATTTAAGTCCTTGAAAGTTTTTACACATTACTAGATTGATAGTATTAATTTTATGATTTGAAATATTGATGTCAAAGCTCTCTATTGGATAAACTTTGTCACATTTCATAGTAGAAGCTATATTTTTATGGAAAAAATGCGTGTTAATGATTATCATATCTTTTCCTTTCTTGTGCTTATCCTCCCAAAAGTCAAACTGATCTTTTTTATTGTCAAGTAGATAGACTTTTGAAGAGTATTTGCGGTCATAAAACATAGCTCGAGAAGCAAGTGTCCAATTTGTAACAGCTAGTGCCTCTTTTTTATCATTAGTTATCACTGCGTTTGCACGCTTCATAATTGTATTCCAACCATAAATATCTCTATGAATTGATTGATAATTTGGCTGTGGAATGAATTTGAACACAAGCTCTGCATAGGCAAGTATACTAATAAAAAGTCCAAAAATGATGGCATATTTAACATATTTTTTAGAAATATCTAGCATATAGTAAGTACCTAATGGAATAAAAAGTAGATAAAAGAGTGCCGACCAGTGAGGGAGGGCAGTTTTATAGAGTGAAGCATAAGTGAAAAATGATATAAGTGTTAAACCAAAGAGTCCAGAAAGAAAAATGGTATCATTTTTGCTAAAAAATGATTTGTATAGTCCATAAAAAGCTAAAGGAACAAGCAGAGGATTATATGCTCCAAACTGTGTTGCTATTGATTTAAAAAAGCCACCCCAATGAATATGTTTACTTCCCACAACATGAGAACTTTGGTAACTAAAACTAATCCAGTTATGTTGGATATTCCAATAAAGAACTGGAGAGATAAGGAGAAGTGCAATGAGTATAGTGAGTAAAAGTTTGGGTGAGTAAAAGAGTTTAAATTCTTTTTTTATTAAAAAATAGAGAATGATAGGAATGATAAAGAGTACTGCTGTATATTTACTTAGTCCCGCAACTCCTAGCAAAATACCTAGAATAATCCAATTTTTTGTAGAGGGTTTTTTTTCAAGGTTAATCACTACAAAAATGATGGGAATAATTAGTAAAAAGAGCAGGGTATCTGGCATAAGCATTAAAAAGAGTGCATTAAAAATAAAAGAGGCATAGAGTGCTAAAACCGCTATGAAAGTTTTTGTAGCATTTTTATTTATATTATAGATAAGTTTATATAAAAATAGGGATGTAAAAAATCCAATAACTACTGCACTAACACGAGCGCCAAATTCATTGAGTCCAAAGATAGAAGTAAAAATATACTGTGTCCACCCAACAAGCGGAGGGTGGTCAAAGTAGCTCCAATCAAGATGAATACCATAAAGGACATAGTGTGCTTCATCGACACCAAGACCAACATGAGGTGCTATAAGTAGTCTAAGAATAGCTACAACTGTAATGAAAAGAAGAAAACTTCTATGTTCTTTATTTAGAAAGTTCATCAAGTTTAAATTTCAGTGTGTTAAACACCAAATCAGGTGTAATAATTTTGATACATTGGTTATCACTACAAGGTGTTTTTCTATGGTTAGAAGCACTTACACAAGGACTACAAGCCATTCCTGCAAATATTGGTGTGCTTGGCCCTAATGAGCCATATAGTGCTGGTGTTTCAGGTCCAAAAATTACAAAAGTATGCATGTTTGTAATTGAAGCAAAGTGTGCAGGACCAGAGTCGTTTGTAAGCATAAATGCACTTACACTGTAAAGTGCAGGAAGTTGTAAAAATTTCACACCTCCTGCGAAGTTGATACAGCGTTTGTCTCCTATATAGTCAGCAAGAAGTTGTGCTCCATCTTTTTCAGATGGGGCACCGGTCAGTAGGACAATGGCGTCTTTATTGTAAGCTAAAATCTTTTTGATGACCTCACCATAATTTTCCCTGTCCCATCTTCTTTGTGGCAGTAGGTCTGAAGCATTTGAGTTTACTAAAATTACAGGATTTTTCTCTCTGTCAAACCCTTCGTACATATCTGTAATTATGGCAATAACAGACTCTTTCTCTTCATCACTAATAACTGCTTTTGCAATTTGAATCTCTTCATCAGGGATGATGCGCTTTGTAAAGGGAAGTTCCTGCTTTTCACTAAGAAGTGCATCCACTAAAGCGATGAAGTTTTTAGCAATATGTTGATGTGGATTGTACGCTACTTTATGTGTTAAAAAATCACCACGGTAAAGTCCTTCATTATGAAAAGCGTGAAAACCAACACGGTTTGATGCACCGCTGGCAGCTGTTAAAAGGGCTGTAAAACGGGAGAAAAGCTCTAAATCGATCACGGAGTCTATCTCTTTTTCTCTACACCATTTTAAAAACTCTAAGGAAGTTTGTGCAATTTCAACTATGCCGCTCTCATCAATAGTAAATATATTTTTTTCAGGTACAGTTTCAAGAAGTTGCAATGAGACTTTGTTCTTTGAAAAGATTACAAAAAAGAGTTCTCCTTCAATATTTGCTTTGAGTTTACGCATGGCTGGATCAACTAAAATAGCACTTCCCATCTCTGAGAGCTCTATAAGTAGTACATTTCTAGGTTTTTTTTGTTTTGGTTCTACAAAAAAATCATATGTTTTTTTTATAAGAGTACCAGTAAATGCAAGTGGAATCCCTGCATAATGGTCAATGTTTCTCATAGTATTTACATTCATTTTTTTTCCTCCTGTGTTATTTTTTTATTTTTTATCCAGAAGTAAGAGCCTGGTAGTGCACCGATAATAAGTAGTAAACCATATAAAATACTCATAGCTAAAACTTTAGTCGAATCTGCACCTACAAGCATAAAAATTCCAACCATTGCACCTTCACGAATTCCCCAGCCCGCTAATGAAACAGGGACTATAGTGAGTAAAAATACGGGTGGCACGGCAATAAGAAGCATTTGAAAACTTAAATGTGCATTGATACTTAAAGCAATTCCATATATTGTTAAGACAGATAAAAAATGCACAGCAACTGAAATAGAGATATGTTTTACAAGTACAGTTTTTGAACTGTAGAGTTGATTGAGCCTTACTGAAAGCCTATGAAGTAGATTTAAAAATTTATATTTCGCTAAAAAGTTGATTTTTTCAAAAAGAAAAAGTGAGAAAAATCCTGCAATACCTGCGACTGAAATAAGGATGATAAGTCGTGAAAAATCTGAGGGAAACGTACCATAAAATATAATAGAAGCTATGAAGTTTAGTACAAGCAGTCCGACAAGACCAACAACTCTATCTACAAAAACACCATAAAATGCCTCTTTTTTATCATATCCTTTTCGTGTAAGGTCTATAATTCTTACTGCATCACCACCAATACTACTAGGTAGTACTTGATTGAAAAATGTTCCTTTGAAATAACTTTGTACATAAAAAGAGAGACGCTCTTTAAAAACAAGTAATTTTGAAATTTTAAACCATCTGTATGCGGCAAGATAAGTACTTCCAAGTTGCATAATAAGAGCGAGTAGAATCCATCCACCATGACTTTTTGCTAAAATAGCCCAAAGCGTTTGGAAATCTATTTTCTGAAAAAGAAAGTAGAAAATTGCGATAGTTATAAGTAGTTTAATTATATTTTTCATCGAGTACCATATTGTAAAGTAAAAGTATTTTATCAAAAAGTTGATTAATCTTTAGTAAATTACTTTTTTATAAGAGCAGATACTCTATAGAGATAAAAAACTCTACAATTAGGGACAACTACATTTGTATCCATAAGTTTAACATGTTTGTACAATACTAAGTCATTTTTTTAAAAATATTACTTGTAGAATGATGAAGTTGACATGCAAAATCAATATAGGGATAGACTATAACTAATACGATTAGTATTTCTGTGTAGAATTTAATATTAGTTAATATATCCATCTTTTTAATAAGTTATGAGAAGTAAAAATAGTAGTGACTAGAACTGCATTGAGTGCTGTTTTTTCATTACTAAGTTCTTTTGTAAATGAAAATACATTTACAAGTCGAATACCCCACTCACTTTGTGATATATGATTTGTTAGCCAAATCATTAGAGTAATCATAGGTGGATGGTAATAGTAACCAGCTTGGAGATGATGACTCTATATACAGTAGTAAGCTTCATCCCTATGAAGAGGTATAAAAGCGTTGTAAATAGTAGAAAAGATTGCCATTAAAATGATAAGGGTGTAAGCAGATTTTTTTGTTGAACGGTAAAGCATTTCAAGCATAATTGTATTTAATTCTCAATAATTGTGATGACATTATACAACAAAAGATATTTTTTTGATTTCTTGTGGTATTATAATGAAATTATAAATTTCTATAAGGTTTTTGAATGGATTTAGGTACGGTCATTGGTATTGTTTTAATTATGGCGCTTTTACTTGGCTCTATGGTTATGGGTGTTGGTATTGGTGCGTACATTGATATACCTTCTGTCCTTATTGTTGTTGGTGGTAGTATCGGTGCTTTGATGATTTCGTTTAAACCAGCTCAAATGAAGCAGTTTGTTAAAGTCTTTATGAAAGCAATTAAGCCAGGTGAAGAGGATGTTGGTGAACTTATAAAAAAACTTGTGGAGTTTGCGACAAAAGCTAGAAAAGATGGAATTCTTGCGTTAGAGGGTGATGTTAATGATGAGGAGAATGCATTTTTAAAAAAAGGGCTCTCTATGGCCATTGATGGCAGTGAGCCTGATACTATTCGAGAACTTCTTGAAATTGAGATGGAGCAGACAAGTACTCGACATAAAATCCATGGTTCTATTTTTAACCAGTGGGCTGGGCTTGCAGGGGCAATGGGAATGATTGGTACACTAATTGGTCTAGTTGCAATGCTTTTAAATATGGCAGATCCTTCTGCTATTGGTCCTTCAATGGCGGTTGCTCTTCTTACGACGATGTATGGTGCTATGATTGGTAATATTTTTGGAACTCCTATATATAATATTTTAACCATTCGAAATGATGAAGAGACAACAGTGAAATCGATGATAGTTGAAGGTATTATGTCTATTCAAGCAGGTGATGCACCGAGAGTTTTAGAAGCGAAACTACTTGCTTATTTAGCTCCGGCTGATCGTGTCAGTCAATTTGACTAATGAGTATTTGTAATGGCTAAGAAAAAATGTCCAGAGTGCGAAGAGTGTCTACCTGCTTGGCTAGCTGCGTTTGGGGATTTAATGTCTCTTCTTCTATGCTTTTTCGTTTTACTTCTCTCTATGTCAAGTATGGATGCAAAAAAGGTAAGTGAAGCTATTGGCTCCCTCTCTGGTGCTATGAGTGTCTTAGAAGGTGGAACACAAACTGAAATTTCAACAAAAAGAATGCTTGAAGCTACTCCTATTGATTCTCAAGATGAGACAAGTGATACTGTAAATAGAATTAAGCAAGCTGCCGGTGATGCTAATGAGATGATGGAACAGGCACAGACACCAACAATTACAGTGCGAGAAGCACAAGATGGATTTGTTATAAAAATGCCTGCTGCGCTTCTTTTTAAACCAGGGAGTGCAACTATTGAAAATCAAGATGCACTACTGTTTTTAAAAAGAGTAGCGCTTATTATTGAAGCTTTGCCACAAGATATGCGAGTGGATGCACAAGGGTATACAGATAATGTAAAACCTGGTGCAGACAGTCCATTTAAAGATAACTGGGAACTCTCCGCTGCAAGGGCTATTGCTGTTGTACATGAACTTATTTTAGATGGTGTTGCTCCAAAAAGATTAAGTGCAACTGGATTTTCTCAATATCATCCTATTGCAACAAATGCAACAAAAATAGGTCGAGAAAAAAATCGTCGTGTTGAGTTACATTTTTATGGAAAGAAAAATGAAGAGCAGTCTAAAGTTGGTAAATCTATTTTAGATAAAACAGCAGGAACAAAATGATAAGAGTTTTTTTTGTTTTATTTGTGTTAAGTGCAGCTCTCTTTGGTGCAGATGCTGTCATTCCTACCTTAAATATGAATCTTTCTGCTCCAAAGACTCCTGAGCAGTTGGTTTCATCACTAAATGTTTTAGTAATTCTAACACTACTTGTACTTGCACCATCTATGGTTCTTGTGATGACAACTTTTACAAGGTTCATAATTGTCCTTGGATTTTTACGTCAAGCACTTGGAACACAACAAGTACCACCAACACAAATTCTTGTAATGCTGGCGATGATACTTACTTTTTTCGTGATGGAGCCTATTGGTACGAAGGCATATCATCAAGGTATTCAACCATATGTTGAAAAAAAGATAGGCTATGAAGAAGCATTTACGAAAACGGTATTGCCTTTTAAAAATTTTATGATTAGAAATACTAGAGAGAAAGATTTAGCACTCTTTTTGCGCATTAGAAAGATGAAAAATCCTAAAACTGTTGCTGATGTTCCTCTCTCAATTGTTATTCCCTCTTTTTTAATTAGTGAATTAAAGACTGCGTTTGAGATAGGTTTTTTACTCTTTTTGCCATTTTTAGTTATAGATATGGTTGTTGCTTCTATCTTGATGTCTATGGGTATGATGATGCTCCCGCCAGTAATGATTTCTCTGCCCTTTAAGATACTTGTTTTTGTACTTATAGATGGGTGGAACCTCATTATAGGCAATTTGATTGCTTCAGTTAAATAAGGAATGTAAATAAATATGGATTGTAAATATTTTGGTGAGTGTGGTGCTTGTAGAGTTTATGAAGGTGGTTATGAGGCACAATTAAGTAAAAAATTAGAGATTAATGAAGAGCGTTTTGCACCATTTTTTTCTGGCGATATTACTGTTTTTAAGTCACCAGATGAGCATTACAGAGCAAGAAGCGAGTTTAAGATTTGGCATGATGGTGATGTTATTCGCTATGCTATGAACCATAAAGAGCATAAGGGTGTTGTTTTTATTGATGAATGTCCACAGGTAAATCATTTTATTAGTAAGCTTATGCCAAAGCTTCTTGAGGGTATAGAAAGAAAAGAGATGGGTTATAAACTTTTTGGTGCTGATTTTTTAAGTTCTAGTAGTGGTGAGATTGTAGTCTCTCTTCTTTATCATAGACAGCTAGACAATGAGTGGCAAAAACTTGCACAGGAGTTAGCTGGGGAGCTTGGAATTTATCTTATAGGTCGCGCTAGAAAACAGAAGCTTGTCATAGGGCAGGATTATATTACTGAGACGCTAAATATTCAAAACCGAGCCTATAAATTTAACTATATTGAAAATAGTTTTACACAGCCAAATCCTCGCGTAAATGAGCAGATGGTTTCGTGGGCAATGGAAAATTTTGCAGATGCACAAGGAGATCTACTTGAACTCTATTGTGGTGCAGGAAATTTCACTATTCCTTTTGCAACGATTTTTGATAAAGTGCTTGCAACTGAAATCTCTAAATCTTCCATAAACGCAGCCAAAGAAAATATGCTTTTAAACAGTGTAGAAAATATAGAGTTTGTTCGTATGAGTGTTGAGGAGTTTGTTGGAGCACTCGATGGTGTTCGCGAATTTCGTCGAATGAAAGATATAGATATAAAAGCTTACAATATTAACTCCATTTTTGTGGATCCTCCTCGAAGTGGCATGGATGAGGCATCTTGTAATTTTAGTGCAAGATATGAGCATATACTCTATATATCTTGCAACCCTGAAACTTTAGTAAGAGATTTAGAAATTTTATCTAAAACGCATGATGTTGTAGCTATGGCACTTTTTGATCAATTTCCATATACACATCATGTTGAAATGGGTGTGAAACTCATTAAGCGAAAGTAATTATGAAAAAAATATTAATCATTAGTAGTGGAACAGTTGGTGAACATTTTATTAACAGAGTTATTCAGGCACACACTAGTGAAAATATTTATTATATAGTACAAACAAAAGCCAAAGAGTTTGAGAATGCTTCACCAGCAAGATTTAAATTTTACGAGTTTGATCCTACTAGTCTATATAAACTTTCTAATCTGCTTAAGATGGAGTTTATACAGGTAATTATTGCGATGGATTCGCAGATAGATGTTGAAAATAGCATTAAAAATATCCGCGCTGTAAAAAAACAGTTGCGTATTGTTGTACTAAATTTTTGGAATATGAAGAGTGAAGCTTCTAATGTTGTTTTAGTAAATACAAATGAGATATTGGCTTCACGTCTGTTGGATTACCTTCCAAATGTTCCTGTAATCGCTCAAAATGTAGGTGTGGGCGAGGGTGAAATAATGGAAGTTCTTGTCCCTTTTGGTAGTTCTTTTGTCTACAGGCATATTGGTGCGATTGAGCAGAAAAACTGGCGTATTGTTGCTATTTATAGAGATAGAAAACTTGTGATGCCCTCACGAAGAAGAATGATACAGCCAAACGATACACTTTTACTCGTTGGTGAACCTGCCGTTTTAAAGTCCGTTTACCGGGCAATTAAGCGTGAACTTGGACAATTTCCAGAGCCATTTGGAACTAATTTAATGCTCTATATTGATATGAATATTATAAACCATGAAACAATTACTGAACTTGTTGATCAAGCTGTATATGTTCATGAAAAGTTTAATCATGATTTGATTATTAAGGTTGTAAATCCGGGTAATATTGAAATTTTAGAGTACATTAAAAGTTTAAGAACTTTTAATATTATTGTAAATATTAAGTATGACAATCTAAATATTCGTAGTACATTTTTGAATGATGTGAGTAGGTATCATGTCGGTCTTGTCATTGTGTCATGTGAAATGTTTGCTGATTATTATGTAAGAAATTCTTTATATGAAGTACATCTGCCAGTGCTTAAGCTTTCTAAAAAATCGCTCTCAGGAGTAAAAGATGTCTCTTTAATTCTTTCAGATAACAGAGACTTGGAAAAAATTTCTGCTACAATTTTTGATATTTCAGAGCAGTTAAACCTTAATATAGAACTTTATAACTATATGAATGAACATCAGGAAAATAGAGAACAGGTGATTGAACATTTTAACAATCTTTCAACAATTTTTTCAAAATCAATTAAAATTTATAATGAAAGTGACAATCCTATTAGGCGCTTAAAGAGAAAAGAAAATTTTATACAAATTTTACCTTTTACAAATAAATTGACCCAAAGACATATTTTTTCTCTTTTTTCAACTGATAGTGAAAAACTCTACCATAAACTCGATGAGTATACTCAAATATTTATTCCTGTACAGATATAATTTAGCCATTTTTTAGTAAAAATTAAGTATTATCTAATATATTAAATTTTGGATAGATAATGCAAGTAAATATTCCCCTAAAACAGATAGTAGATAACTCTTATGATATAACAATTGATGCAATGCCAAAGATGCATTTTCATAAAAAAGTTGCGATTGTAACAAATCCGAAAGTTGCTGGTTTGCATTTAGCATATCTTTTATCAAAAATTAGTGCTAAAGAGCTCTATATCATTACAGTTCCTGATGGAGAAGAGTATAAGAATCAGGCTTCAATTGACACTATTTTAGAATCACTTTTTAATCACCGTTTTAACCGTAGTTCTCTACTCATTGCGTTTGGAGGTGGTGTTATAGGTGATATGACTGGATACGCTGCAAGTATTTATGAAAGAGGAATTGATTTTATTCAGATTCCTACAACATTACTCTCTCAGGTTGATGCAAGTGTTGGTGGTAAAACTGGCATGAACAATAGATATGGAAAAAATCTTATAGGTGCATTTCATCAACCCCAAGCCGTATATATTGACCCCATTTTTTTAGAAACATTACCAAAAAGAGAGTTTGCAGCAGGCGTTGCTGAAATAGTAAAAATGGCAGTTACTTTTAACAAAGATTTTTTTGAATTTTTAGAGCATGCTGATTTAAATGATAAAATTGTTCTACAAGAGGCTATTAAGCAGGCAGTAGAGACAAAAGCTGGCGTTGTTGCAAAAGATGAAAAAGAGAGAGGTTTACGAGCAGCACTTAATTATGGACATACTTTTGGTCATGTTATTGAGAGTCAAACGCAGTATAAGCGATATTTGCATGGTGAAGCTGTAGCTATTGGAATGGTAATGGCAAACAAAACGGCAGTAGCTATGGGTCTGATGGATGAAGATGAAGCACAGAGGGTTGAAAAGCTTTTACAAAAATATAGCTTGCCGACAGATTATGTTATTGAAGATGTAGAAGCTTTTTATGAAACATTTTATCTTGATAAAAAAAGTTTAGATGCAAGTGTGACCTTTATTATTCCACATCATCTTGGCGGTGTGAAAATAACTGATGCAGTGGATAAACATCTAATTTTGGATGTACTCAAAACTTTTAAGGCTTCTTAATGCAGTTGAAATTTTTTATTTTAATTCTTCTTTTTTTACAAACTTTATATGCGAATGTTGAGACTAATAGTAGTGTAGATAGTAATCTTACAAATGAAGAAGTTTTACTAATAAAGGCAAAACAAGAGTCTCAAAAATATGCAAAAATAAAAAAAGACAGAGATACTCTTAAAACTTTAAAAATGCAGATTTCAGATGAAAATATGTGGATAAAAAGTTATGCTTCTTATTTGACTGCAGTTGATGTAAAAAATAATCTTGATAAAATCAAGAAGAGAATAAAATATCTTTCTAAACATGCAAAAAATGTAAGTGATAAGTCAGAACTCAATGCACTTATTGATAAGCAAAAGATTTTAGCCACACAGGTGGATAATTTAAAGGGAGATTTTGCACTTGCTCCATTTTCAGAGCTTATAACACCTCCAAATATAGAAAAAATTCCTGAAATCAGTAATCCTTTTGATATTTTAGGAGGTTATTCTCTTATTAAAACTTTTGATGCGAATTTTGAAGAGTATAAAAAGAAAAAAGAGGCACTCCAAAATCTTATTAAAACATTGCAAACGCAGCTTAGAATATATAACCACTTAGCAATAATAGATACAGCTCATGATTACAAAAAAGATATAAAAAGACAAAAATTACAGTTAGAGATGTTTAGAAGAGCTCTAGATACTATGAATGTAACTATGAATGTTTATCAAAAAAGATTAGATGTTGCCGAGGTAAATATCCATAAAAGTATTAAAAGACAAATATATGGTCTCATCAAAATTACTATTATTATCTTTTTCATCTTTTTAATCTTCTTTCTTCTCAAATTGATAGTAAAGAAATATATTACTGATAATGAACGCTTTTATATGGCAAATAAAATTATTACTTTTGCCAACTTTACAATTATTATATTGGTGCTTTTTTTCAACTATATTGAGAATGTAAGTTACATTGTAACTATTTTAGGATTTGCTTCAGCAGGTATCGCCATTGCCATGAAAGATTGGTTTATGAGTTTGCTTGGTTGGCTTGTAATTGTTTTTGGTGGTAGTATTCATGTTGGAGACAGAATCCGTGTGGACCTAAATGGTATGAAATATGTAGGAGATGTATTAGATATTTCACTGCTGCGCATAACAATACTCGAAGATATTACGCTTACTTCAATTATGCAAAATCGTCGTGCTGGTAGAATTATTTTTATTCCTAATAATTATATTTTTACAAAAATGATAGCAAACTATACACATAACTCTTTAAAAACAGTCTGGGATGGAATTAAAATTACCATCACCTTTGACTCAAATCATAAAAAAGCAATGCATTTGGTCAAAGAGATTACCAAAAAATACTCTAAAGGGTATACTGATATTACAAGAAAACAGTTAAATAAATTACGACAAAATTATAGTCTAAAAAATACAAATGTTGAGCCAAGAATTTACTCATTTATTGCGCCAAATGGTCTTGATATTGAGGCTTGGTATTTAACAAATGCGTATGGTACTTTAACATTGAGAAGTGTTATATCGGCTGATATTGTTGATGCTTTTAATGCAGAAGATGATATTACCATAGCTTACCCTACACAAAAACTAAATGTCTCTATGCATAATGAAGATGCAATAGAACATAATCACGAGTTGGTATAAAATGAAGAAAAAAGTTTACTTTAAAACATTTGGTTGTCGTACAAATCTTTATGATTCACAAGTTATGATGAGTTCGCTCAAAGAGTATGACATAACAGAAAATGAAGATGAAGCAGATGTGATTGTTATAAATTCATGTACCGTTACAAACGGTGCAGATACGCATGTGCGTTCTTACATTTCACAGGTTGAAAAACATAATGGTGATGCGAAGCTCTTTTTAACAGGATGTGGTGCGCATACTAAAGGAGAGTCACTTTTAAAAGAGAATCGAATTCATGGTGTTTTTGGACAGAGTGAAAAGCAGAAAATCGATACATTACTTAAAAAAGAGCAGCCTTTTTACGAGCCAGGTGACTTAAATCATGTAGATGATATGGTGGTAGATGAGTTCATTGGAAAGAGCAGGGCATTTATAAAAATTCAAGAGGGATGCAATTTTCGCTGTTCTTACTGCATTATTCCTTATGTTCGTGGAGATGCAAGAAGTATGGATGAGTCACGAATTTTGGAACAGATAACTAGACTTGCAAGCAATGGATTTGGAGAGTTTATACTTACTGGTACAAATGTAGGAAGCTACGGACAAGACAGAAGAACTTCGCTTGCAAAACTTATGAAAAGAATGTCTCAAATCAGAGGTGTGCGAAGAATTCGTCTTGGAAGCGTTGAACCTATTCAAATAGGTGATGAATTTAAAGAGATTTTGGATGAGCCGTGGATGGAGAAGCATATGCATATTGCTCTGCAGCATACTTCGCCAAAAATGCTCAAACTTATGAACAGACGCAATATTTATAAATATGACAGAGAGCTTTTTGAGTTTTTAGCAGATAAAGGCTATGCCATAGGGACTGATTTTATTACTGGGCATCCAGGAGAGAGTGAAGAGCTTTGGAGAGAAGCTATGCTAAACGCAGGGGAGTTACCTTTGACGCATATTCATGCTTTTACCTATTCAAAACGTGATGGCACACCATCAGCTGTGATGAAACCAGAGATAAATGGAAAAGTTGCAAAAGCAAGACTTCATGAATTACAAGATTTGATTTATGCAAAAAATCTTGCGTTTAGAGAGGCATATAATGGTAGCTTAGATGTATTGATAGAGTCATATAAAGAGGGGCTCTATCATGGGCTTGACCAACACTTTAACAAAATAGTTGTAGAATCTAAAGAGGATTTAGTCGGCAATTGGCTAAATATTGAAAATTATGAGGTGAAAAAGGATTTTAATTATGCTAGAGTCTAAAACAAATCGTATAGCACTTTATGTTTCTGCGCTTATTATCATTGCGCTTGTGCTTTTTGCAATTTTTAGAGATAATTCTCAGCCAATATCACTCTCTCAAGCAAATCAACTCTTACAAGATAAAAGTGTCAAAAAGATAGTGGTAACAAAACAGTATGTATTTTTAAAAACAGATACGGGGTACTATAGAATTCCTTCATCTCAAGTAACTCCTAAAATGTTTGTTGATTATAAAGTGACAGTAGGCACAGAAGCAAATATATTAATCTATATACTCTTGTTTGTGGTTTTTTTAGGGCTTGGCTCTTTACTTTTTCGTTATTTTCAAAAAAGAAATTTTCAGTTTGGTGGTGAAGTCCAATCGCAAAATAGTGCTACATCATCAGCGTTAACGTCCGAAAACTCCTCCGTAATCGAAGCCATAAAAAGTGATGTGAGCTTTGCAGATATTGGTGGTATTAGTGATGTTAAAATTGAGCTTGAAGAGATTATTGACTTTATGAAAAATCCGAAGCGCTACAAAAGTTTTGGGGCACGTATGCCAAAGGGTGTTCTTCTAGTAGGTCCTCCTGGTGTTGGTAAAACGATGATAGCTAAAGCAGTAGCACATGAAGCAGAGGTTCCATTTTACTACCAAAGTGGTGCTTCATTTGTTCAAATTTATGTTGGAATGGGTGCAAAACGGGTACATGAACTTTTTTTAGCTGCGAAAAAAAATGCACCCTCTATCATCTTTATTGATGAAATTGACGCTGTTGGTAAAAAACGCGATGGCAATAGAAATGATGAGCGAGAAGCCACTCTTAATCAGCTACTAACTGAGATGGATGGATTTGAAGGCTCAACAGGTGTTATTGTCGTAGCAGCTACAAATAAAATAGATGTTTTAGATTCTGCACTATTGCGTGCGGGACGATTTGATAGGCGTATTTTTGTGGAGTTACCGACAAAAAAAGAGCGTGAGTCAATTTTACTAAAATATTTAGATAAAGTTCCTCATGAGTTAGATGTTCAGGTTGTTGCAAATATGACAGTTGGTTTTAACGGGGCAGCATTAGCGGCACTTGTCAATGAAGCAGCACTTTTAGCATTGCGTCAAAATGATTTTCATGTTACTTTAGAGCATTTTTATCAGGTAAAAGACAAAGTGATGTTTGGAAAGAAAAAGCTTCAGATGTTAAGTGAGCAGCAAAAGGCTTTTCGTGTTACTTATCAGGCAGGAAAAGTTTTAGTGGCAACTTACTATGATTTACCATTTGAAAAGCTGATGTTATCTAATGAAAATTTGACACCACAGACGGATGAACCTTTTATTAAGCAAGAACTTGAGTCTCGTGTACGTATGTTTTTATCGGGTATGGCATCGTGTGATATAAAATATTCTGAGCATTCAAATAATGCAAGAGAGGATCTGCTTCAAGCAAAAGATATAGTAGTGAAAATGTGTAATGAGTATGGAATGGCATCTACTTTATTACCACCTGAGGGAGAGCAGGAGTTGATTTTAGAACGTCTCTATAAGGAGACAAAAGATTTACTTCTCTCTATGCAGGGCTTAGTGGCAAAAGTAGAAGAAGTTTTATATGAGCGTGAAAGTATCAGTAAAAATGAGGTAAAGAAGTATTTAGATGAAATTTTTTAGCGGATTTTCTCTACAAGATGATGCCATTTTTTTTAATGACTTTATGAGCAAGAGTGACTTTAGTGTCAGTGGTTTTTCTTATGGTGCTATTAAAGCATTTGAGTATGTGCAAGACGCTTTAAAAGATGGTAAAAGAGTTGATAGATTACAACTTTTTTCTCCTGCTTTTTTTCAAAGCAGAGATATTAAATTTAAAAGATTACAGACACTCTCTTTTAAACGCAGTAGTGATACTTATATAAGAGAGTTTATTGAGTCATGTTTTCTTCCGTATGAAGTGCAAGAAGTGGAGCTAATTGAGGGTAGTT
>NZ_JALXBK010000078.1 GCF_026991475.1 Sulfurimonas sp.
CAATTGCAATTAACTCTAAATATCTTTTAGATTTTTTAAACGCAATTAACTCTTCAGAATTCAGCATTGGTCTTAATGAAGGAAATCTTCCATTTATTATTAAAGATCAAAACTTCATTACAGTAATTATGCCTATAGTTATATAAGTCTCTTAAAGACATAAAACTTCTTTTTAGTTAATTTTAGATAAAATATCTCCAATAATGCCAAATATGGCAATGGAGAGTATTTAATGGAACAAAATTACGGTGCTAGTAATATTAAAGTCCTCAAAGGTTTAGAGGCTGTTCGTAAACGTCCTGGTATGTATATTGGTGACACGGGACATCGCGGACTACATCATTTAGTTTATGAAGTCATTGATAACTCTATTGATGAAGCTATGGCTGGTTATTGTAATACCATCACTGTAACACTAACAAAAAATGGAACATGTAAAGTTAGTGATAATGGTCGTGGTATTCCTACTGGTATGCATCCAACAGAGGGAATGAGTGCTGCAACTGTTGTTTTAACTGTACTTCATGCTGGTGGAAAATTTGATAAAGATACCTATAAAGTTTCTGGTGGACTTCATGGTGTTGGTGTTTCCGTTGTAAATGCTCTCTCTTCTGATCTTCATATGACAATCTATCGTGATGGAAAAATTCATGAACAAGATTTTAAAATGGGTATTCCACAAGAGCCTCTTGAAGTTACAGGAACTACTAGAAAAACTGGAACAACCATTGAATTTGCAGCTGATCCAAGTATATTTACAGATACTGTAACTTTTGAATATGACTACTTAGCAAAAAGATTTAAAGAGTTAGCATACCTAAATCCATCTATTACTATTAAATTTATTGATGAGAGAAGTGGTCAGAAAGAAGAATATCATTTTGAAGGTGGTATTGCGCAGTATGTAACTGATATGAATAAAAAACAGACTGTTGCAAATGTTTATAGTTTTAGTGGTAAAGTTGAAGATATTGAGTTTGATATTGCTCTTATGTATAATGACTCTTATGAAGAGAAACTTGCTTCTTTTGTAAATAACATTAGAACTCCAAATGGTGGTACACATGAAGCAGGTTTTCGTGCGGGACTCACTCGTGTTGTATCAAATTACAACTCTAAAAATGGAGCTGTAAAAGAAAAAGATGTAAAAATATCTGGTGATGATGTAAAAGAGGGACTTATTGCTATTGTCTCTGCTCGTGTTCCAGAACCACAATTTGAAGGACAAACAAAAGGAAAACTTGGAAATACTTATGTCCGTCCTCTTATTCAAAAAGCAACAGGTGAAGCTCTTAGTAAATACTTTGAAGAGAATCCTATTGAAGCAAAAGCGATAGTACAAAAAGCACTTATGGCTGCTCGTGGACGTGAAGCTGCCAAAAAAGCTCGTGAACTTACTCGTAGAAAAGATTCTATGAGTGTTGGAACGCTTCCTGGTAAATTAGCTGATTGTCAAAGTAAAGATGCTTCTATTTGTGAACTTTATCTGGTGGAAGGGGACTCTGCAGGCGGTTCTGCAAAAATGGGTCGTGACCGTGTTTTTCAAGCAATTTTACCACTTAAAGGAAAAATTTTAAATGTTGAAAAAGCTCGTTTAGAGAAAATTTTAAAATCTGATGAAATTACAAATATGATTACGGCTATGGGTTGTGGTATTGGTGAAGAGTATAATGAAGAGAAGCTTCGTTATCATAAAATTATTATTATGACCGATGCCGATGTTGATGGTAGCCATATTCAAACACTTCTACTTACTTTCTTTTTTAGATATTTTAGAGATATTGTTGAAAAAGGGTATTTGTATCTTGCACAACCACCACTTTACAGATATACAAAAGGTAAGAAAAAAGAGATCTATTTTAAAGACGACAGAGCTATGAATGATTTTCTTATTGATAATGGCGTTGAGTCTTTAGAGGTTGAAAGTATTGGTCATGATGATTTAGTAGCTTACTTTAAAATGGTAGACCATTATGCTGGTTCACTTGAGGCACTAGAGCGTCGCTATGCTCTTGTAAATCTTATCCGTCTTTTTGTAGAAAATCCTGATTTAATTGCTCTTGATGCAAAAGATATGTTTGAAGAGATTAAAAAATATTTAGACTCTATTAATAATAATATTTTAACATATTCAATAAATGAAGAGACAAATGAAATTCATCTTTTCGTTCAAACAGAGGGTGGAATGGAAGAGTTACTTATAAATGATGAACTCTTTGGTGCACCTCACTTTGCAGAAGCAAGTTATGTTTATAAAAAGATTCAAGAGTGGGATATCTCTTTTGAAAAAGATTTCATAGAGATTTTAAATGACATTAAAGAGTATGCGAAAAAGGGTGCATATATTCAACGTTACAAAGGTCTTGGTGAGATGAACCCTGAACAACTTTGGGAAACAACAATGACTCCAGAAAATAGAGTGCTTTTACAAATTAGCATTGATGATGCAGAGGTAGCTTCAGACTCATTTACTCTTTTTATGGGTGATGAAGTAGAACCTCGTCGTAACTATATTGAGACACATGCAAAAGATGTGAAACATTTAGACGTATAAGTTATGCTACTGCCGCAGACAAAAGAGAGGGAATATAGATTTAAACTAGCACTAAGAATGGGACTCCCCATTTTTGCACTTGTCGTTGCTTTTATATTTCACACTTTTGTTAGCAACTATGGAAATTTAACTGCCTCAATGTATATAGAGGCAGTTCTTCTTCTTTTTGTAAGTATCTATTTTATTTTTTATCTTATTTATAGTGGTTTTGAAGTAAAAATAACTGATAATATAACAAAAACTTTTACACGAGAATATCTTTACAAATACCTTATAAAAGAACTCCATAATAAAAAAACTTATACGCTTATACTTTTAAGTGTCGAGAATCTTAATGATATAAATAAACTCTATGGGATTAAAAATGGAGATAAAGTTTTACGAGAAGTTGTCTTGTGGATAGCAAAATATTTTAAAGATGCAGATATAAATAACTTTCCATTAGGTCATTTAAAAGGTGGTGATTTTATTATTGGTCTTGAGGGAAAGAAAGAGAAATATATGACACTTTTAGATCTTTTTTGTCTAAAGTCAAATGAGTTTAAAGTGGGTGATATTGAGGTAAAAATTTCTGGTGCTATTGTTGATAGCCGCTATTCTCAAGAGCTTGATTATTTAATTGAACATCTTTTTGAAATTCAAAATAGAAAAAAAGTAACAAAAGAAGAAGAAATAAATCCAAACGAACTTGAATCTTTAGTTATAAACGCAATAAAAGAGAGAAATCTTTTTCTTATGAAACAGGATGTATTTGAAAATGAAAGCCTTGCGTTTAGAGAGTGTTTTGTAAAACTAAAAGGGGAAGATTCTAAGCTTATACATCCAAAAACCTATATTAAAGTTATAAATAAACTCTCTTTGGGTGTTGATTTTGATCTACTTGTTATAGAAGAAATTTTACAAAAAAGTGTTGAAAATAAGATATTTCATGCTATTAATATTTTACCAACATCTCTGAGAAACGATAAATTTCTTTTTCGAGTAAAAGAGTTCTTTAAAGAGTATGGAACACTTAATATAATATTTGTTCTCTCTGAATTTGAGTACTATTCACATACACAAAGATACAACAGTATTTTACACTCTTTGAAAAAATTGGGTATAAAAATTGCCATTGATAGACTGGGTTCTATCCATACAAGTTTTTTATATTTAAGAGAATTAGATATTGATATTGTAAGGTTCGATTCCTACTATTCAAATGATGAAAAATTAAAGAAAAATTTTAATATTGTTGATGGTTTTGTGATTATGGCTCATGAAAAGGGAGTAAAAACATGGATAAAAAATATTCAAACGCAGCAGAGTTTTGAACTTGCAAAAAAGGTTAAAGTTGACTATATTCAAGGAAAATATCTTTCAGAATTAGAGCAAAGATAGATATTTCTGAATCCAAACAAGAGCTTCCTCTCTATTTTTGAAATCTTCATGCATTTGTGCTTCATAGGCATCATCTAATATTTTTGAAAAAAGTACTGATGGTTTTAAACCAAAGCTCATGAGTTCTCTTCCTCTTATAAAAGGCTCTGCTTTTTTGTAAAATACCCCCAATCTCTTTGCTTTATCTATTAAATTGTCTATTTCTTTTTTTTTATTGTTGTGATAAAGGGCATAAAGATAAACGCAGTAGAGTGATATATCTACTTTTGTTGCTAATTTATAAATATCATAATTGTGTAAATCTTCTAAACGCAGTTGCGTTTGTGTTAGTTCTTCTATTGTCTTTATCAGCTTTTTATTTTTTGTGAGTTTGTTTAAAAATGATTTTTGTGCTGTTATTGTAAATTTTGAAGATAAAAGAGCAAACATAACTATTATATTTTTATCCTCATTTTTTGTAAAATAATATTGTTTAAAAATATCAAGACTTTTAAGTATGTCAAAATACTTTTCTTCATTTAGAAGAGTAAATTCATTAAAAAAAATAAAACCATCAAGATGTTTTAAAAGTAAAAAGCCTTGTGAGGGTTGTTTTGATTGAAGTAAAATCTTTTTAATCTCTTGAAAAATTCTCTCTTGTGCCAACTCTTTGAGAACATTGGCTTGCATCATAGATTTACACTTTATAAACAGAGAATTCTCAAGCCTAAACTCAAAACGGGCACTAAACATAATTGCACGCAGAACTCTTAGTGGATCTTCATCAAATTTTTTCAAATCAACTGCTTTGAGATGTTTTTTATTTAAATCTTCTATTCCATGAAAGGGATCAAGTAATTTTTTTGCTTTTATGTCATATCCCATTGCGTTTATAGTAAAATCTCTGCGGCTACTTGCTTGGGTAAAGTTTAATGAAGTGTCTACTTCTATTTGAAATCCTTGATGCCCAGATGCAATTTTGCTATCAGTTCTAGGAAGTGAAAAATCTAACTCTAAACCTCTGTATTTTAATTTACAGATACCAAAAGATTTTCCAACACTGTTAACGCTGCCAAACTCCTCTAAAATTTTTTCTACATATTCAAGAGAGTCAATATTATAAAGTTCTATGTCAATATCGTGAGATTCTTGGTTTAAAAGGGAATCTCGGATATATCCACCGACAATAATAGGTTTGATATTATGATTAATAAGTTTTAGAAAAATTGGATGTAAAGATTTTGGGTATTTGACACTCATTTTTATACATTTACTCGCTTTTTATTTCTCTTTTAAAAAGTATAGCACTTATTTTACAAGGATGTAATGATAATTAGGGTATAATCGCGAAAATTTTCCAAATAAAGGAAACCACTAATGCAAAAAATTAGAAATATTGCGGTTATCGCACACGTTGACCACGGTAAAACAACTTTGGTTGATGGACTACTAGAGCAATCTGGTACTTTTGGTTCACATGAACAACATGATGAAAGAGCAATGGACAGCAATGCACTTGAAAAAGAGCGTGGTATTACGATTCTTTCTAAAAATACGGCTATCCGTTATAAAGATTATAAAATTAACATTATTGACACTCCGGGCCATGCCGATTTCGGTGGTGAGGTTGAGCGTGTTCTTAAAATGGTTGATGGTGTTTTAGTACTTGTTGATGCTTATGAGGGGGTTATGCCACAAACTAAGTTTGTTGTTAAAAAAATGTTAGCGCTTGGTAAAAAACCAATTGTTGTTATCAATAAAATTGACAAACCTTCAGCTGAGCCTGATCGTGTTGTAGATGAAATGTTTGACCTTTTTGCAGATATGGGTGCAACAGATGAGCAACAAGATTTTCCTATTATCTATGCTGCTGCTCGTGATGGTATTGCAAAACTCGATATGGATGAAGAGGGTGGAGATTTTCAATGTATTTTTGAAACTATCTTAGAGCATGTTCCAGAGCCAGAAGGTTCACCAGAAAATGATTTTCAAGCGCAAGTATTTACATTAGATTATGACAACTATGTTGGTAAAATTGGAATTAGCCGTATTTTTAATGGTCGTGTAAATAAAGGCGATAATGTTATGCTTGCAAAAGCTGATGGTTCATTGGTAAAAGGAAAAATCTCTAAACTTATTGGTTTTATGGGACTTAACCGTATGGAAATAGACCAAGCAGAAGCTGGTGACATTGTTGCGTTTGCAGGAATGGAGACTGTTGATGTTGGAGATACTGTATGTGATCCAGTAAATCCTGTTGCACTTGATCCTATGCATGTTGAAGAACCAACACTTACAGTTGTATTTGCTGTAAATGACTCTCCACTTGCTGGTAAAGAGGGTAAACATGTAACTTCAAATAAACTCAAAGATAGACTAGAAGCGGAAATGACAACAAATGTTGCTATGAAACTTGAAGTTGTTGGTGAGGGTAAATTTAAAGTAAGTGGTCGTGGTGAACTTCAAATTACAATTCTTGCTGAAAATATGCGTCGTGAAGATTATGAATTTAGTATTTCTCGTCCAGAAGTTATTACCAAAGAAATTGATGGCGTAAAATGTGAACCATTTGAACATTTGGTAATTGATGTTCCTGAAGAACTTGGTGGTACTGTAATTGAGCGTCTTGGTAAAAGAAAAGCTGAAATGAAATCCATGATGCCAATGGGCCAAGGTTTCCAAAGAATCGAATTTGAAATTCCTGCTCGTGCATTGATTGGATTTCGTGGACAATTTTTAACTGACACTAAGGGTGAGGGTATTATGAACCACTCTTTCTTAGAATTCCGTCCATTTAGTGGTGCAGTTGAATCAAGAAGTTATGGTGCACTTGTATCTATGACTGCTGGTTCAACTCTTGGATTCTCTCTTTTTGGTATTCAAGACCGTGGTACACTTTTCATCGGTGTGCAGACTGAAGTATATGAAGGTATGATTATTGGTGAACATTCTCGTCAAAACGACTTGGTTGTAAATCCTATTAAAGGAAAAGCACAATCAAATGTTCGCTCAAGCGGAGCTGATGAAGCTATTAAACTTGTACCACCTCGTGATATGTCACTAGAGCGTGCTTTAGAGTGGATTGAAGATGATGAACTTCTTGAAGTAACTCCAAAATCTATTCGTATTCGTAAAAAATTCTTAACTGAGAGTGAGAGAAAACGTAACTCACGCAAATAGTCGAAAATATTCGACTATTCTCTTTTCAAGCCAATATTTTGGCTTGAAAAGATTTCCTTCAATAAACCCGACATGACCACCTTTTTCACTTACTTCTAAAGTGATAAATTTTGAAATTTCTTCTTTTTTTGGTAAAACTTCCGGTGTCATAAATGGATCATCTTTTGCCTGAATTATAAGTGTGGGTGTCTCTATATATTTTAAAAATTGTTTTGCGCTATTTTTAGCATAATAATCATCTGCTGAAGAAAAACCATGAATAGGAGCGGTATAGAGTTCATCAAACTCACGAATACTTTTCATATTTTTGACATCTTCTTCTTTTAAATTAATCAATTTTTTAAAATCAAATTTTTTAAATTTTTTTAGTAGTGATATTTTTAGTTCATCTAAAAGTCGTTTCTGGTAAACTTTTGCTCCTCCACTGTCTATGGTTTTTGCCGCTATTTCAAGTTGTAGTGGTGCGCTAACTCCAACTGCTGCTGTTATAAAACTGTTTTGTTTTAGTTCCCCTAGAAGTTTAAGAAGCATATTTGCCCCAAGAGAGTAACCAACACAATAAATTTTTGCACTTATATATTTTTTATGGATATGTTCCAAATATTCAAGATTATCTTTTGTATCGCCACTATGATAAGAGCGTGCAAGAAGATTCTCTTTTAAAGCACATCCACGAAAATGTACAACCGCGCAGGCAAATCCATCATTACAAAGCTCTTTAACCGCACCTTGAATATAGGGTGATTTGTAAGAGCCTGCAAGTCCGTGAAATAAAACAGCAATCTTTTTACACTCACTGCGTTTAGGTCTGTTTTGCCAATAAATTTCTATAAAATCTCCATCACTAAGAGTGAACTCTTCAATCTCCCAATTTTTTAAAAAAGGCTTTCTAAAAAGTGTTGCATAAGATGTTTGAATATGTCTATTTGAAAGTAAATTTTTTGTTCTAAATTTCATAATATATTGTATCTAATAATTAGTTTTTAATTGACATAGTGATAAAATGCTTTACTTATAAGGATGGAATTTTATGGATAGAAAACATATATATAACCCTGATTCAACTGAAAATGTAAATGATAGAAAAGTTTTTGGTGGTAATCCAACAGGTATTTTTGAACTTAACAATATTAAATATCAGTGGGCATATAACCTTTGGGAGATGATGTTAAACAATACTTGGTTTCCTAAAGAGGTCGATATGACTCGTGATGTGAATGACTATAAACAACTTACAGATGCAGAAAAAATAGCTTATGATAAGACTCTTTCACAGCTTATTTTTATGGATTCACTTCAAACAAACAACTTGATTGATAATGTTAATCCTTATGTAACCGCTCCAGAGATTAATCTTGTTTTAGTGCGTCAATCTTTTGAAGAGGCACTACATTCTCAAAGTTATGCAGTAATGGTTGATAGCATTTCAACAAATTCTGAAGAGATTTATGATCTTTGGCGTAGAGATATGATGCTTAAACATAAAAATGATGCTATTGCTGCAGTATATCAAGAACTTGCAGACCATCCAACAGACGAGAATTTTTTAAAAGCCTGCTTTGCAAATCAAATTTTAGAGGGTATTTACTTTTATAGTGGTTTTACTTATCTTTATACCCTTGCACGATCTGGAAAAATGCTTGGATCTGCACAGATGATTCGTTTTATTCAGCGTGATGAAGTGACACATCTTGTACTTTTTCAAAATCTTATAAATACACTACGAAAAGAGCGAGCTGATTTATTTACAGATGAGTTAAAAGCAGATGTTTATGAGATGTTTCGTAAAGCCACAAAACTTGAATCTGATTGGGGAAAATACATTACGCAGGGACAGATTCTTGGACTTACAAATGATATTGTAGAACAATATATACAATATTTAGCAGACGATAGATTAAATGCTGTTGGTCTTGACAAAATTTATAATGTTTCAAATCCAATTAAATGGGTAGATGATTTTGCAAAATTTAATGATCAAAAAACAAATTTCTTTGAAGGAAATGTAGTAAACTACTCAAAAGGTAGCCTCTCTTTTGATGATGACTTCTAAAAGAGTTGAGCATACGCTCTGCTCTCTCTCATTTGAGACTACAAATGATTACAAGGCTAACTTACAAACACTTCTTACACTTATAGATAATCGTCAAAAAAATAGCATTATCGTTGCTCCAGAAGTTGCTTTAACGGGCTTTGATTATGAGAATTTTGATGCAGTTAGTGCGTTTGCTTCATCTGCCATTGAGTCTATAAAAAAAGCCAGCGCAAACAAAACAGTTATACTAACAATTATAGAAAAACGAGATGATGGCGTTTATAATTTTGCAAAAGTATTTCACAATGGTGAAGTGATTTATGAGAGGGCTAAGGCAAAACTTTTTAAATTTGGTGGTGAAGAGAAATATTTTGTAGAGGGAAATATAGACGATATTGATTTTGTGCTAGTTGATGGCATAAAAATTGCAATTTTAATCTGTTTTGAGCTGCGTTTTAAAGAGTTGTGGTCTAGATGTGAAGGGGCAGACATTATAGCTGTACCTGCTTGGTGGGGAAAAATACGGGCGAAACATTTTGAAATTTTAACGCAGTCTTTAGCACTCATAAATCAATGTTACGTTGTTGCAAGTGATGCTAAAAATGAAGAGTGCACAAAAATAAGCGCTATAATTTCACCACAGGGTGAAGCTTTTTACAATAGGAATAAGCCTTGCTTAGAGGTCAAATATAATAAAAAAGATATATCTTTAATGCGAAGATATATGGATGTGGGGATAGAGTAATTTGGATAGAATAACAGCAACAAAAACTGCACGGATGGCAGATGAAATAGAGAAGAGATTTCTGCTCTCTCCAGCAGTAAAAGAAGCGATAGCAAGCACAAATAGGGAGGCTTTTGTTCCAACTGGATTTCGTCACAATGCTTATAAGCTTGATGCTTTGCCTATAGGAGGAGCACAGTTTATAAGTTCACCTTTAACTGTTGCAAAAATGACAGAGTACCTCATTCCTCGCGGTGCAGATAGAGTTTTGGAAGTTGGTTGTGGTAGTGGGTATCAAGCAGCAGTTCTTTCACATCTTTTTCGAGGTGTTTTTACTGTTGAGAGGATTGAACCACTTTTAATGGAGGCAAAAAAACGCTTTCGTGACTTGGGGATTAATAACATTCATTCGCGAACAGATGATGGACAAAATGGTTGGATCTCTTATGCTCCTTATGACAGAATTCTTTTTTCTGCAACTGCAAAAGAGATACCAGAAAAACTTTTTGAACAGTTAAGTGATGGTGGAATACTCGTAGCCCCTTTGCAAAAGGGAGATAAGCAGGTCATTATGCGTTTTATGAAAAATGGTTCACGCATAGTTGAAGAAGAACTCGAAGATTGTGATTTTGTGCCTATTTTGGATGGTGTACAGAAGTAAGCAATAAGTTAAATTGTAGTAAAATATACCAAATTAATTTGGGATGGTTTTATGCAAGAGATGTACGGAATAAAATATTTTCAACCTGAAGTAGTATTACTGCAAGATACTGGTATTGGTGTTGCTGAAACTGCAGCGCGTACATGCTATGACAGCTTTTCAAATAGTGAAAATAATATTGTCCAAGAGATAGAAAATAGACTCCCAAATAAAGAGATGTGCCAAACATTGAATGAAATAGAAGAGTCAAATCTTCTTGATGATTTGGCATGGACATACTTTCACCACTCCATTTTAGAACATGCAAATCTCAGTTATCTCATTCGTGGAACAAGCCGTGGAGTCTTGCAAGAGCATGCTCGTCACAGAATACAAGCCATAAGTGTCCGTAGCACTCGTTATACGATGAGCTCTCTTATTAATGCTTTTGTTGCTTCTAAAGTAGGAGATGAGAGAGAATTTTTTATAAAAAAAGTGCTTGAGTTTAATATGTTTGTTACAGCTGATGCAGCTTATAATAGAGTTGAAATAAATGGAATGTATGAGAAGTTAAATTATCAATTTCATGTTGTAGAAGATTTTTACTCTCTTGCAGTTGCAAAGAGTTCTCTTGGCTTTTTAGAGGAGTTTGAGGGAGATGCTGAGGCTCTTTATGAAGCCTTACAAAATGGGAAAAAAAAGCGAAATGTTGGGGATGCTTTTAAACATATCATCACTGATAATGTAAAAGTAGATATGGTTGTTACATTTAATTTAAGAAGTTTAAAAAATTACTTTACACTTAGAGATAGTGGTGCTGCATATTTTCAAATACGCTGGCTTGCAAAAGAGATGATGCGTGTGACACCTCAGAAATATCTTGATTTGATTGTAAAGAAAAAATAGGAATATATATGTATAAAATTTTAGCAGTAGCAGCAGTTGTTCTTTTTGTTAGTGGATGTGCGAACTTTAAAGTGACAGGAACAATGTGCGATAGTATTAACCAAGAGCCGGGTAGTACAGTGCCAGAGGAGTGTCAGGCATATAGTGAGAAAAAAGCAAATAAGGCATTCTTTAAGACAAGAAACGAACAGATACACTCTGCCGAAGATATTATAAAATTTAGCAAGGAAACTGATGATAACTAAAAAGATAGAGACAGCAAAGACCCTTCTGGATGCTTTACCATATATAAAACAGTATCAAAATAAAATTTTTGTCATAAAGTATGGTGGTTCGGCACAAATCAATCCTGATTTAAAAGAGAAATTTGCGCAAGATATTATTTTACTTTACCTTGTCGGCATTAAACCTGTTGTCGTACATGGTGGTGGTAATCGTATTAGTGCAATGCTTGATAAGCTCAAACTTGGTTCAGAGTTTGTTGATGGTATGCGTGTAACGACTGAGCAGGTGATGGAAGTGGTGGAGATGGTACTGAGTGGAAGTATCAACAAAGAGATAACAGCCCTTTTAAATCTTCATGGTGGTAAGGCACTTGGCATCAGTGGAAAAGATGCAAATTTCATCGTTGCAGAGCCAAAAGCAAATGGAAAGTATGGACTTGTTGGTGAGATAGTAAATATTGATAATAAAGTGATAGAAAATCTCATTAACGAAGGGTTTATTCCTGTTATAGCACCTATTGGTTCTGGAAATGAGGTGAATCATCCAGGATTTAATATAAACGCAGACCTTGCAGCGAGTAAAATTGCAGGAAAACTTAAAGCAAAAAAGATTCTTTTTATGACGGACATTGTTGGTGTTTTAGATAAAGAGAAAAATCTTTTGGAGACTTTGACTCAAAAAGAAATTGAAGATTATAAGGCTGATGGCACAATTTATGGTGGAATGATACCAAAAGTAGATGCTTGTCTTGAGGCGGTTGATGCTGGGGTGGAGAAAGCACACATCATTGATGGTAGGGTAGAGCACTCTATTTTGTTAGAGATTTTTACGAGTGATGGTGTTGGTACGGTTATAAAAAAAGCCTAATTAAATCATTGGGCAGTATAATTATAAAAATATTTTAAAAGGATAAAAAATGGCAAGAAGTGAAGTATGTGAGTTGTGTGGAAGTAGCGAAGATGTAAGTGTTTTAGAACTGCCTGTTAGTGATGGCAGCGAAGAGCAGAGCGTTTATGTTTGTGCTAATTGCAAAGGGCAAATAGAAAATGATGAACTTGATGAGACACATTTTAACTGCCTTAACGATGCAATGTGGAGTGAAACTCCAGCGGTAAAAGTAATGTCATATATCTTATGGAATAAGCTCGGTCGCAGTGATATGCTTGATATGATGTATATGGAAGAAGAGGAACAAAAACTTGCAGATGCTGCTATAAATGCAGAAGCAAACAAAGTAGTTTTTCGTGATGCAAATGGTGTAGAACTTCATGCAGGTGATAGCATTGTGATCTTAAAAGATTTAGATGTGAAAGGTGCAGGGTTCACTGCAAAACGCGGTACAACTGTAACGAGAATTACACTTCCAAATGATATGGATGACCATGTTGAGGGCCGTGTAAACGGAACAAAAATCTACTTAAAAACAGAATTCATTAAAAAAGCTTAATGAAACCTTACCAGCGTTTTTATGAGATAGATAAGGATTTTCGTAATCCTTATGCTCGTGACAGAGATAGAATTATTCACTCGGGTAGTTTTAGAAAACTAGAGTATAAAACGCAGGTCTTTTTAAATCACGAGGGTGATTTCTTCCGTACTCGTCTTACACACTCTATTGAAGTTTCTCAAATTGCACGCTCAATTACTTCTCAACTTGATTTAAATGAATCTCTTGGTGAAGCTATTGCTTTGGCACATGATTTAGGACATACGCCTTTTGGGCACGTAGGTGGTGATACACTTGATGAGTGCTTAAAAGCAGATGGTTTTCAAAATGGTTTTGAGCATAATTTTCAAAGTTTTAGGGTTGTTACAAAACTTGAAAAACGGTATAAAAATTTTGATGGTCTTAATCTTACTTTTGCTACTTTAGAGGGGATTCTTAAACACTCTTATCCTTATAAAAAATCATTTTTACCAAAAATTATAGACACACAGTTCGACCTAGATAAACATCCATCGTATGAAGCTATGGTAGTGGATCGTGCGGATGAAATTGCCTATATGAGTCATGATATAGACGATGGCGTAAACTCTGGGCTTATCACTTTTGAAGATTTAAAAGAGAGTGAGTTGGCTTGTGAAATACTAGATAAAGTGGCTTTAGAAGGTGTAGGGAGTGAAAATGATGAGATGTTTCGTTACAGATTTAGCTCTAACCTTATAAATCATCTCGTCTATTCATTGCTTGATTTTTCAAAGCAGAGAGTTGCAAATTATGAAGAGATGCCTGTTGGTTTTGACAAAGAACTAGAGACAAAGATCAAAAAGCTTAAAAAGATTCTTTTTGTAAAAATGTACCAACATAAAAATATTGTCCGTAAAATGTACGCTGGGAAACAGGCAATAAAAGGGCTCTATAAAGGACTTATGGAAGAAGAGAAAATGCTTCCTTCATTTTATTTTCAGCAACTTGACAAGCGTAATAAACATAGAGTGGTGGCAGATTATATTGCAAGTATGAGTGACAGATATGCTTTAAATTTTTATAATGAAATGTATGGAAAACTGTAGATGAAAATAGTTGCGTTTTTGTTGATGCTCTTGAGCGCTGCGTTTGCAGAGCATCTTGTAAACGCAGTCGATGTAAACCAAAGCAGACAAATGCAGTCTGTGGATAAATCTGCACTTTTAGAGGGTGAACCTGTCATCATTAAAGATACTTCGGGGATGAGTGATGCTGAAGTACGAGAAAAAGCTGAGCGCTCCGATGCAAACAGAACACAAACCATAGGTTTGCCTGTTAGCAATGTTGTCAAATCCATAGATAAAACAGGGAAAATAAACATTTCAAAACTGCAACAACCTTGGGAAAAGCTCTCCCCTACTCCAAAAGCGTATGACTGGGTAGAGACAAAAAAGGGGGAGTGGTTTAAGGGTAAAATTAAGGGAATGTTTGATGATGAGCTTGAGTTTGATAGTGAAGAGATAGGGGTTTACAGTTTTGATTTTGATGATATTAAGCAGATAAAGAGTTATCACATTATTGATGTTAATATCGAAGGTGTAGCGACTATTCCGGGGATTTTACGATATAAAGATGGACAATTTCGTATAATCCAGGGAAAAGAGACTTTTACTTTTAACAAATCTCAGGTGGTCTCTTTTGCGGCTTCAGGTGATAAAGAACGTCAATACTGGTCAGGAAAAATAGCAATAAGTTTCGATACTCGTAGAGGAAACCGTAACCAGTATGATTATACGATGCAATCAAATTTAAAAAGACGTACAGCAACAAGTAAACTTTTGCTTGATTATATTGGTCGTGTTTCACGGACTGAAGGAGTTGAGACAGCAAATGATCATCGTATAGATGAGAAGTATGATGTTTATTTGACACGATATTTCTTTTGGACACCACTTTTTTCAGAGTATTATACTGATAGGTTTAAAAATATACGCGCACAGTATACTGCTGGTGTCGGTATTGGGTACACGGTTATAAAAACAAAAGTGATGGAGTGGGATCTCTCAGGTGGTCCTGCGGCATTACGAACGAACTACATTACAGTACCACAAGGAACAGATAGCTCGGTGCTCTCACCATCTTTGGAAATAAGTACACGACTAGAGTATGAGCTCTCAGATATAACAGATATAACATATCAGTACAAACTTACACTCACAAACAAACTCTCAGGACGCTACAAGCATCATATGGTTTTGACATTTGAAAATGCACTCTTAGAGTGGTTAGATTTTGATATTACAGGAATTTGGGACCATACACAGATACCTGAAGTGGATTCTGATGGCATAAAACCATTGCAAAATGATTATCAGATGTTAGTTGGAGTAGGAATTGAGTTTTAGGGAAGTTACTGCGTTTAGGAGCAAAGTTTAGAGCGAAAACGCACTCCCGAAGGAGAAACGTTTACAGGCGTGATTCGTAACGTCTCATCATATAAAGACGTTTAAGCATTTTTTTACGAGAAGCAATTTTGAATTTCTTACGTTTTTCAGTCTCTGTTTCATGGAAACGGCGAGCACGAGCTTCAGTAACTATTAAGTTACGGTCAACTTGTTTTTTAAAACGTCTGTAAGCAGCATCAAAGTTGTCATCTGAACGTAGTACAATACCAGGCATATCACATCACCCACTTTCTGTTAAAATTTGAATTGAAATTATAACCTAATTTTATCTATTTAGCAAATTTACTATAGTATAATGTGATTATGATTGCGCAAGACTCCATAGAAGCCCTAAAGGCACGACTTGATATTGTTGATGTTGTCGGCTCCTATGTTGAGTTGAAAAAGGCAGGGGGGAACTTTAAAGCACCCTGTCCATTTCATGATGAAAAATCTCCTTCTTTTGTTGTAAGTCCACAAAAACAGATATACCACTGTTTTGGATGTGGGGCAGGTGGTGATGCTGTAAAATTTGTGATGGAGTATGAGAAGCTTAACTATCCCGAAGCTTTAGAAAAACTTGCAGAGTCTTATAACTTTACGCTCACATATACCGATAACAAACATAACAAACCACGCTCACAGGTGATGGACAAACTTAATGAGTGGTACCAAACACTTCTTACTCATAATCAAACAGCACTGAGTTACATTAAAGAGCGTGGTATTTATGAGAGCAGTATTGAGAAGTTTGGCATTGGGTATGCACCCGATTCAAACGCAACTATTAACTACATAAAGTCGCAGCAGTTCTCCATCAAAGAGGCGGTAGATATGGGTGTGGTCGGTTATAACCAAGAGCGTAATCAGACCTATGCGCGTTTTATTGAGCGTATTACCTTTCCCATCCACTCTGCAAATGGCAGTATAGTCGGCTTTGGTGGGCGTACCATTACGGGACATCAGGCGAAGTATGTAAACTCTCCAGAGACTGCTTTTTTTAATAAATCTCGTCTTTTGTATGCCTACCACCTTGCAAAACAAACCGTACATAAAAAACAAGAAATCATTATTACTGAGGGCTATTTGGATGTTGTAATGCTGCATCAAGCAGGCTTTGACAATGCAGTAGCAACACTTGGAACAGCACTTACACATGAACATCTGCCACTGCTTCGTAAAGGTTCTCCTCGTGTTGTAATGGCGTATGATGGCGACAAAGCAGGGCGCGCAGCAGCGCTTAAAGCCTCAAAACTTTTAAGTGCAAGTGGCTTTAACGGTGGCGTGGTTGTGTTTGGCGGAGGGCTTGATCCTGCAGATATGGTAAAAGAGGGACGGGTAGAAGAGCTTGGCAATATGTTTAGAGAGCCAAAGCCCTTTATAGAATTTGTGCTCGATGAGATACTTTCACTCTACAATCTGCAAGATCCAAAAGCAAAAGAGGCTTGTATGCAAGAGGGCATTGCTTACTTAAAAACACTCTCTCCAATTTTACAAGAGGAGTACAAAACTTATCTTGCTTCTCGTCTTGGTGGTTTGGGAGTTTCACCTTCACTACTGCGTTTAAATAACCAAACGCAGCCAAATACGCATAATGCTCCTTTAATGCAAAAAAATATGCACCGTGATATGTGGGAACTCTCTTTAATAAAGACGATTTTAGAAAAGCCAGAGTTTATTGACCATATTTTAGATGTAATTGAACCTTCACTATT
>NZ_JALXBK010000079.1 GCF_026991475.1 Sulfurimonas sp.
TATTCATAAAGAGTGGAAAAACAGACTCTGGAAATACAACTAAATCATACCCCTCTTTTGTTGCTTTATCAATTTCGTTAAATATCATATTAACAGTTGGATAGAGGTTTTTTCTTTGCCATTTATCTTCTTGTTTTATATGCGTTGCAACAAGTTTTATCTTAATTGGTGCATCGTGTTGCGTTGGGTAGCCATAGTTAAACGCAGCCAAAAGTAAAAGAAGGGGGAGTGCTTTGAGCTTTTTATTTTTTATAAGAGCAGGTAGGCTAAGGGCTAAGAGTAGGGCAATAAATTGATATTTGTAAACGCCAATATAACTGTTTACAAATGGAAGTTCGAGTTTCATCCAGTTCCATCCAAGTGGTTCTATAAAACTAAGAATAAAGAGAAATAAAGCACGGATATAGGGCTTATCTGTAAAAGCCAAAGGTGCAAAGAATATGAGGTAAAGCAAGCCAAATCCAAAAGTTATAAAAGGTGTCATATAGCCTACACCATCATACTTAAAGCTATAGCCTATCCAGTAGAACCATAAAAGACCAATAAAAAACCCACTAAAGAGTATGCTGCGTTTAGGAATGTAGAGTAAAAGTGTAAAAGCTGTAATGCCTAAAAGAGTGTTTAGTAGTTTGTTTGTAAAACCATAATATGCTAAATAGATAAAGGCGCTAAAGAAGAGTGCTGTAATTAATCCTATAAAAAGGTGTCGAATAAAATATTTCATAATGAAATTGTACTTAATTTACTAGTTATTTAGTATATTTCTTGTATAATCTCCAAAATTTTACTCAAGGAAACCGAAACTATGGAAATAATTTCTCAACTATTACCGTTCGTATTTTTAATTGCGATTATGTATTATGTAATCATACGCCCTCAACAAAAAGAGGCAAAACAGAAAAAAGAGATGTTAGCAGCTCTTAAAAAAGGTGACAAAGTAATCACAAATGGTGGTTTTATTGTAGTTGTTCACAAAGTTGAAGAGAAGTTTTTAAGTGTTGAAATGAATAAAGACACAATTGTTAAAATTACAAAAGATTCCATTGCAAAGAAGTACGAGGATGAAGTTTAATTACCGTATTGTCATCTTTGCATTAGCATTAGTGTTTGGTATTGCGTTTTCTATGCCTTCACTTTTTCAGACAAAAGAGGGCAAAAAAATAACACTAGGTCTTGATTTACAAGGCGGTTTACATATGCTTTTGGGTGTAAAAACCGATGAAGCAGTAAAATCTCGTATAAAGTCTATTGCAGCAAGTGTGAAACATTATGCTGATCGTAAAGAGATTCTTATAGACAATTTAAGTTTTACTGCAACAAGCGTGAGTTTTGAAGTGCTTGATAGTGATGATGTCGCATCATTTCAATCATTCTTATCCAAAATAGAAGGCGCAAAAGTTGTGCAAAATGGTTCTACTTTTGTGGTCTCTTTTACTCCTAAAGAGATTCAAAAAATAAAGAAAATGGCTATTAATCAAGCTATTGAAACCATTAGAAACAGACTTGATCAGTTTGGACTCTCTGAACCGCATGTTGCAAAACAGGGGAAAAATCAGATTGTTGTTGAACTAGCTGGTATTAAGACACAACAAGAAGAGCAACGCGCTCGTAAACTTATATCTCGTGCTGCAAAACTGGAACTTATGGCAGTTGATGAAGCAAGAGATGCAAGAGTTTACAATATGAGTCCTGCAGATGCTGCTGAGTATGGTGATGTGATTCTACCTGATGCAAAACATCCTAAAGTAAAGTATCTTGTGCATGAGATTCCTATTTTAGATGGAAGTATGCTTACCGGTGCAAATGTCGGATTTAACAAAAATAATAAGCCTGTTATTGACTTTAAACTAAACGCAGAGGGTGCAGATATTTTTGGTGATTTTACTGGTAAAAATGTAGGAAAACGCCTTGCCATTGTTCTTGATGGTAAAGTCTTTTCTGCTCCAAATATTAATGAACGCATTGGTGGAGGTTCAGGACAAATCTCTGGTAACTATACAGTACTAGGTGCAAAAGATTTAGCTATTGCACTGCGTTCTGGAGCGCTGCTTGCACCTGTATATATGATGGGGCAGCGTTCAGTAGGACCAAGTTTAGGTGCTGACAGTATTAGAGAATCAATGATAGCGCTTGCTGGTGGTTTTATTTTAGTTATTATTTTTATGCTTGTTTATTATCGTATGGCCGGTCTGATTGCAAATATTGCTTTGATTGCAAACCTCTTTTTACTTTTAGCAATTATGAGCCTCTTTGGTGCGACTTTAACACTCCCTGGTATGGCAGGTATTGTCCTGACTGTTGGTATGGCAGTTGATTCAAATGTTATTATCTCCGAGCGTATTCGTGAACTTATTTACGAAGGCAAGTCAATGCACAAAGCCATTGAAGATGGTTATTCAAACGCAATGAGTGCTATTTTAGATGCAAATATTACAACGCTTATAGCTGCTGTTGTACTTTATGTATATGGTACGGGTGCTATTAAAGGTTTTGCTATTACTATGAGTATCGGTATTTTGGCATCTATGCTTACAGCTATTTTAGGAACACATGGTATTTACGATTTACTTGAGAAAAAAATTGGTAAAAGTAAAAACTACAAATTTTGGTTTGGGATTGAGGGGTAATTATGGAATTTTTTAGATACAAATCAGCTATTGATTTTATGGGTAAATCAAAAAAAGCGATTATGCTTTCCATAACTTTAATGTTGCTCTCATATGCGATTTTACTTACAAAAGGTTTTAACTACGGTATTGACTTTGCTGGTGGAACTATTGTTCAGGTAAAATATGATAAAGCTGCGCCAATTAAAGAGATGCGTGAAAAACTAAAATCAAATAAAATGTTTAATGATGCCTCAATTACACGATTTGGCTCTGCTGATGAAGTTGTTATTCGTATGAAAAGTACAAGTAAAAATGTTGCTGAGGGCATTGGTGATATAACAAGAAAGGCGCTACAAGGAACAGGGAATTTTAAAATTCGTCGTGTTGATATTGTTGGACCTACTGTTGGGAATGAGTTGCGTGAAAAGGGACTTATGTCAATGTTTCTTGCTATTGCAGGTATTTTAATCTATGTTGCGTTTAGATTTGAGTGGCGTTTTGCTGTTGCTTCTGTTGTCGCACTTATTCATGATGTCTCTATTGCTAGTGGTTTAGTTGCACTTTTTGGTATTGATGTAAATCTTGATGTTTTAGCAGCACTTTTAACTCTTCTTGGTTATTCACTTAACGATACTATCATTGTATTTGACCGTATTCGTGAGGGAATTGTAGAGTCTAAAAAGATGACGCTTAGAGAGACTATAAATGATTCTATTACAAGAACGCTATCAAGAACGACGCTTACATCACTTACAACATTCTTTGTAATATTTACGCTCTTCTTATTTGGTGGAGAAATTATCCATCCATTTGCATTTACAATGCTTGTTGGTATTGTTGTTGGAACGTATTCATCTATTTTTGTTGCTTCACCAATTCTTTTATGGTTTGGTTTTGATGTGAAAAAATACCATACAAAATTAGCTGAAAAAGCAAAAAGAGAAGCTGAAAAAAATAGAATGCGTGAACAGTTTGAATCAGGTGTGATGTAAAAGGAGCGCTAGAAGATGGATTGGGGTAAAGTAGTTTACGTATTTTTTTCATTGATGAGTTTGACATCAATTGCAGGGTTTTTATATGAAAATACTGCAATATCACTCTTTGTAGCTGCAAGTGTAAACTTAATATCGACAATCTTGAAAATAGGTGTTAGAAATTTGCTCTCAGCAGAACTTTTGGCATCATCTTTAGTTGCTGATTTACATCTTATTCCTGCATTTATTTTTTTAGTAATAGTTCAAGATGATTCATGGGCAATAGCACTGGCAATCGGTGCATTAATAGCAAATATCTTCTCAATGGGATTGGTTTACATTGAGAGTAGTAAAACACACGAAGAGTATTAAGAGGAAAGAGTTTGGAATATAGTGTAAAAGAAGTAGAAAAAAAATGGCAAGAGTATTGGAAAGAACACGAGAGTTTTGAGCCGAGTGATGATTTTACCAAAGAGAAAAAGTACATCCTTTCGATGTTTCCTTTTCCTAGTGGTCGTCTACATATGGGACATGTAAGAAACTACTCTATCTCAGATGCTTTTGCTCGTTACCATAGACAACAGGGTAAAAATGTTTTACATCCTATTGGATTTGATAGTTTTGGAATGCCTGCTGAAAATGCAGCTATTAAAAATGGAAGCCATCCAAAAAGTTGGACATATGATAATATTGATTATATGAAAAATGAGTTTTACTCTCTTGGTTTTTCATTTTCACGCAAACGCGAACTTGCAACAAGTGATGAACTCTACACAAAATTTGAGCAGGGTTTCATCATAGATATGTATGAAAAAGGGTTACTTTATCGTGAAAAAGGGATGCTTAACTGGTGTCCAAATGACCAAACAGTTCTTGCAAATGAGCAGGTAGTTGATGGATGTTGCTGGAGATGTGATACGCCTATTGTTAAAAAAGATATGAATCAGTACTACTTTAAAATTACAGCCTATGCAGATGAACTTTTAGCTGATTTGAAAAAACTTGATGGTGGTTGGCCAAAACAGGTTTTGACTATGCAAGAAAATTGGATAGGAAAATCAAATGGTCTTGCGTTTGATCTATTTTTTGATGAAGAGTCTCGTGCAAAACTTGATGATAAATTTGAAAGTTTTGATGTCTTCACTACTCGTCCAGATACTGTTTATGGAGTAAGTTATACTGCCTTAGCACCTGAACATCCTATTGTAAATTATATGGTTGAACATAAACTTTTAGATGATGAAGCAATTGCAGCAGTAAATGCTATGAAAAATACCTCTTCTATTGATAGACAAAAAGAGAAAGCAGGTTTGCCTCTTCATCTGAACGTTATTCATCCTTTAACAGGAAAAAAAGTACCTGTTTGGATAGCGAACTTTGTTTTGATGGATTATGGAAGTGGTGCAGTTATGGCTGTTCCTGCTCATGATGATAGAGATTTTGATTTTGCTAAAAAGTATAATTTAGAAATAAACGCAGTAATAGAACCTTTTGAAGGTGAACATGACTTTTCAAAAACTGCTTTTACAGAGGTAGGTAAGCTTATAAACTCTGAAGATTTTAATGGTATGAA
>NZ_JALXBK010000080.1 GCF_026991475.1 Sulfurimonas sp.
CTACACAAGTAGCAATTGTTCCTGTTGCTGAGTCACATAAAGAATACGCTAAGGAATTATCAGATAAACTTATTGACATTAATGCTGATAGTGAAATCTATGCGAAGAATGATTCTTTAAATAAAAGGATTAGAACTGCAGAAAAAACTCGTGTACCGATGATAATTGTCGTTGGTGATGAAGAGATAGCTAACAAAACTGTGGCAGTTCGTGATAGACGCACTAGAGAGCAGTATAACTTAAGCCAAGAGGAATTCTTGAAGCTTATACAAACTAAAATAAATGAGGTAAATTTTTGAGTAAAAACAAAGACCGCGTTATCATGAATGATGACATCCGTGTTCCTGAAGTAAGATGTAATGTAGATGGTGGAGAGTCTCTAGGGATAATTTCTACTGATGATGCTATGACAAAAGCAAATGAATTAGGACTAGATTTAGTTCTGATTGCACCAAATGCAAAACCACCAGTTGCTAAGATTATGGATTATGGTAAGTTTAAATATCAAGAAGAGAAAAAACTTAAAGAACAACGTAAAAATCAAGTGAAGATTGTTGTAAAAGAGATAAAGCTTTCTGTAAAAATTGCAGAAAATGATGTTGCATATAAAGTAAAACATGCAAGAGAGTTTCTTGAAAAAGGCTTTCATGTAAAATTTCGTGTATTTTTACGTGGTCGTGAAATGGCACATCCAGAAGCAGCAAAAGAGGTTCTTTTACAGGTTTGGCCAATGGTTGAAGATCTTGCAGTAATGGAAAAACCACCAAAATTTGAAGGTCGCTACTTCAATATGTATGTAGTACCTAAAAAATAGTTCGCTTTTATTGATAAATATCATTCTCTCCAACTGATGAGGAGTGTATAATTCCTTAAAAAAGGAGAGATGAAGAATGAAACAAAGATTTTTTTTATATGTGTTGATGGCGCTTGTCACATCTTCTTTATGTGCTAAAGAGATGAAAGTGCAAGTACGAGAATTCCCACAAAAAGAGCTGAAAAAACAAAATATTCAAATTGCGACTATGGCTGCTCAAGCAATGTCCAAAAACCTTCCCCAAAAAATAGATCAGTATACAACGCTACGTTCTGTAAAAAATGATAATAGCACTTTGATCTATACATTTGTAATAAGTAGCAACACAAAAAGTGATAAAGAAATAATAAGAGAAGACCATTCTCGAATGCAAAAGGCTATAACTAAAGGTGTATGCCAATCTTCACAAAGATTTTTAAAAGCGGGTATCAATACTTCTTATATTTATGTAAGTAAAAAAACAGGTACTCCTCTTTTTAGGTTTGATATTACTCAAGCTAAATGTACAAATTTAACTAAGAAATAGGTCTGTTTTGTCTGTTAAAAATCTCATTAAAACACAAGATTTTTTTAACTCTTTAAATGATGAGCAGATAGAACAACTCTCACACATATCATCATTGCATACTTATAAAAAAGAGAATGTTTTGTACTATGAACAACAGGAGTGTACTAACCTGTTTTTTCTAATCAAAGGTTTGGCAAAAGCCTACAAAATTGATAAGCATGAAAATGAAACATTTTTATATTATATGTATGAAAACTCAATGCTTTCAGAAATTTCAGATATAAATTCCAATACTCTACATCCTTTTTCAAATGTGGTATTTGTGGAAGATTCACAAGTGCTACATGTTAATTATGCTAAATTTAAAGAACTTTTTTTAGCTAATCATATATTGTGCTTTCAATTTACAAACGCAGTTATTGAACGCTCATTAAAATTAGAGTCATTAGTCAGTAGAGAGTTTATCTTTGATGCTGTTTCCAAGGTAAGCATGATGTTACATAATGATTTAGCAATGTTTAATAAGCTTAAACGCCACGATATATCTCTAATGTTGCATATTCAACCTGCCACTCTCTCTCGTGTTTTAAATCGATTAAAACGAAATGGTATTATCGATATAATACATGGAGAGATTGAGATTATAAATGATATGGAACTCGAAGCCGTATATAAGGATAAAATAGATGAATAAAATAAAAATTCTTAGTTTACTTATATTTATACTCGCTTTAGTGCTAGCTATTTATTCTAAACAACTTTCACAAGAAAATGATATTAATTTAGAGATTTTAAAAACTATTAATGAGCAAAAAGCTTTTACTCAAGAAATATCAAAAAATATATTTTATATATATAACAATAGAAATGCTTCTACTAATCAACTAGATGAGTCTGTAAACTCTTTTGTGGAAAATGTAAATCATAAAAATGAAATACTGAAGGAGCTGGATAGTCAAAAAATTACGAAACAGACAAAAAAAATATTGTTGTTATGGAATAATTTCTACCTCTTGGTTCAAAAGTTTAGAGATTTAAGTAAAGTGCATAATGCTTATTCAAATATTATTTTAGAAAAGTTAATGAGTGATATTTATAAGGCGAATGTAGACTTAGTAGTTGAATTTAATAAACTTATTAGAATACATAAAGAATATTTTGATGGAGTGAAAAAGCAGGATAGAGCGATACAAATAATACTTTTTCTAGTTTTGTTAGTATTGCTTATTTATTTCTTTACTCAGCTTAAGGAGTTGTTGCTTTTTATTCAAAAATTTTTAGATACATCTAAAAATATTATACAAAAATCAACTGTCAAGGGAATACATCCTATTGAAGTGACTTCTACTAGTGAAGATGTCTCACATGCTTTGAATGATTTTAATTTTTTAATTCAAAAGATTAATAAATCTATAGATTATTCGGAAAATTCTATACAAAATAGTATTAAATCACTTGAAGATATAGAAGTTAATATTGAAGACTTGATAGAGCTTATTGCAACTATGGAGAATGATGGAGCCCTAGATAAAGAGCTTATAAACAGAGAAGATATCCTAATAGAAGCATTGGAAGAGTTAAGTACATCAGCTAAAAAATTAGAAATGTTACAAATAAATTTAAAAAACTTTAAAGAAATAGATTAATTAAATAATTTGACTTGAGTCAAATTATTTGGCTTTGATATATATTACTATTCTCTTATCATTTGGGATTATTTCTCAAAATGAAAATGAAGGAGAATTAAAATGGCTACTAAAATAAGTAAGCTAACTTCGCTTCTTTTGGGTACTTCTTTAGCTGCTACTATGGTGTCGGCTAATGGTGGAGAGCTTGAAAAAGTGATGAAAGCAAGGGGACTTACAGAGAACGATATAATTCATGCTGCAAAAACTTATACACCAAGTGGTGGTAGAGATGAATTTATGATATTTAGTTCTGGCGGACAATCTGGGCAGATGATGGTCTATGGTGTTCCAAGTATGAAAATATTAAAATATATTGGTGTTTTTACTCCAGAACCATGGCAGGGGTATGGTTATGACGAAGAGAGTAAAAAGGTTTTAGCGGAGGGGAATATCCGTGGTCATAAAATCACATGGGGAGATACTCACCATCCGGGACTTTCAGAAACAAATGGTGTATATGATGGAAAATGGTTAGCTGTTAATGATAAGGCTAATCCGCGTATTGCTATTTTAAGTTTAAATGATTTTGAAACAAAACAGATTGTTGTCAATCCAGTTTTTAAATCAGATCATGGTGGTGCTTTCTTTACTCCAAACTCTGAGTATATTTTAGAAGCTTCACAATATGCTGCACCGTTTGATAATAACTATCACCCAATTGAAGATTACAAAGAGACATATCGTGGTGGTATTACTTTTTGGAAATTTAATGATAAAATTGGACGTATTAACGAGAAAAAATCATTTGTGCTTGAACTCCCTCCATATATGCAAGATTTGAGTGATGCTGGTAAGGGTGCATCTTATGGATGGGGCTTTACAAACTCGTTTAACTCTGAAATGTATACAGGTGGTATTGAAGTAGGTATGCCTCCATTTGAAGCAGGTTGTTCAAGAAATGATACTGACTTCTTACATGTCTATAATTGGAAAAAATTAGCACAACTTGTTAAAAATAAGAAAAATTATAAGGTAATTAATGGAATTCGTGTAATTCCTATGAGTGTAGCAGTTGCTAACAACGCGCTCTTTTTAATTCCAGAACCAAAGTCACCACATGGTGTCGATGTTTCTCCTGATGGTAATTACATTGTAGTTTGTGGTAAACTAGATACACATGCTACTGTATATAAATGGAGTAAAATTAAGAAATTAATTAAAGACCATAAATATGCAGGAAAAGATCCATATGGAATTCCAATTTTAAGTATGAAAGATTCAATGCACGGTCAAGTTGAACTAGGTCTTGGGCCATTACATAATCAATTTGGTAAACATTGGAAAGATGGTGAAATTTATACATCTTTATATGTTGATTCACAAATTGTAAAATGGGACTATATACACCTAAAAGTACTTGATAAAGTAAATGTTCACTATAATGTAGGACATTTGTGTAGTATGGAAGGGAAATCTGCTGATCCTCAAGGGAAATATATTATTTCATTGAATAAATTGGCGATCGATAGATTTGACCCAGTTGGTCCACTTCATCCACAAAATCACCAGTTGATTGATATTAGTGGTAAAAAAATGGATCTTCTTTATGATATGCCAGTACCTCTAGGTGAACCACACCAAGCAGTTGCTATTCGTATGAGTAAATTACACCCAGAAGTACGATACAAAATGGGAACAAACTCAAGAACAGGTAAAATCTCTAAAGGTAAAACATTAGCAGGTCAAGAGCGAGTTGTTAGAAAAGGTCATAATGTAACTGTATATGCAACACTTGTAAGATCTCATATTAACCCTGAGAGAGTTACTGTAAATAAAGGTGATACTGTAACATTCTACTTAACAAACCTTGAGCGTGCTGAAGATGAAACTCATGGATTTACTGTAGATAACTATAATGTACACGCATCTTTAGAGCCAGGTAAAACTGCATCTGTTAAATTTAAAGCTGATTTAGAGGGTGTTTTCCCTTACTACTGTACAGAGTTCTGTTCAGCACTTCACTTAGAGATGATGGGTTATTTAATGGTTAAAGATCCTAACAAAAAATATGTTAGTGCTCAAAAACTTAAAATGAAAACAATGTCTAAAGCGGAACTTAAAGCTGAGTATGACAAAACTGTTGCTGTAAACACTGCTACTGATGCTGTTATTCAGTCAGTTGTTAAATTCTTAAAAGCTAATCATTATGAAAAATATCCAACTGTAAAAGCATTGGTTGAAGATGCACTTGATCAGTATGGAAAAATTCCGGCTCAGAAAAAACTTTCAGATAAAGCTGTAAAAGCTGGTGATTTGGAAAAAGCTGTTCTGTTTGAAAATATGATTTGGCAATATATGGTTAAAACTGCTGATGTTGGAATCAGAGCGAAAAACTTACTTGTGAAAAAAGTTGCAACAAAACAATCTCCTGCCGCTGCTGCTGGTGAGAGAGCATTTGGTGAAGGTGGATGTGGCGGATGTCACGTTATTGGTAAAGTTTCATCAGGTCCAGATTTAACTGGTGTACTTTTAAGACATGAAAATGGTGAGCAATGGGTTAGAAACTTTGTTTTAAATCCATCACATAAATATAAAGATCCATATGTAGAGGGTATGATTAACTACTTTAATCTAAGAATGCCTAACCAACATATGACTAAAGAAGAAGTAAATAACATTATTGAATACTTTAAATGGGTAGACAAAAATGCGAATCTATTTTAGAAAATAGATAATTTATAACTTCAACAACTAGGGTGGGAGTGTTATTCCCACCTTATTTCCCTCGTATTTTACATCTTCACACTGCAATTGACTTAAGTCAAATTTATACATTTTATATCTGGATACAATATTAAAATTTAATTTATAAACAAGGATATATTATGCACCCAAGTTTAATTAAAGCTAGAGTTTTTACTCTTATAGCTTTATTGATTTTAACTGTCTCTTTTACTTTTCCGATGATTGTATTTCATGGAACGCTTAGTAAAATTGATGCAGGAAAGATTAATGAGATTTCTCCTTTTACTAAAGAAGTTTGGAATATTTACAATAAAGGTAGATATAAAAGTGTAGCGACACCTAAGAGCGCGCACAATAATTTAGACAAAATGATTGAGAGTGAATCAGAAATAGGGCCGGCTTCTCTTCCAATTTGGGCTGTTTCTCTTGAAGCACCAAATTATCCAAAAAAAGCATTTCCTCAAGGGATTCCTGTCTATTTCCACTTTGATGGATATAGTGGAGAAGTACATGAAATGGATACAATCAATCACTATGTTGGAATGGATCCTATGTGGAGAGGTGGACATTTTGAACGTGCCATAGGGCCATATGCTCTTTTATTACTCTCTTTAGGAATGATTTTCTTTATGATTTATAATAAAAAAATCTATAGCTACATTATGCTTATTCCTATAGCTCTTCCATTGATTTTTATAGGAGATTACTCTTATTGGCTCTATTGGTTTGGGCACAATTTACATGATTGGGGTGCATTTAAAATCAAACCATTTATGCCTACGGTATTTGGAGATGGAAAGATTGCTCAGTTTACAACGCACTCTTATCCAACAATAGGGTTTTATATGATTTTATTGATTAGTCTGTTTAGTCTGCTTGCATTTTTTGCAAAACAAAAAGCACTTAAAGAGATGCAAAACGAAGCATCGTAAGTCAGGTTTATTAAATGTTTAAAATTTTATTGATTGTTGTTACTGTTATTACTAGCTGTTTAAATGCTAATGTATTGCAAGATGCAATAGATGGTGCACCTGCTGGTTCAATACTCAAGCTTCCTGCTGGAGTCTATAAAGGTGATATACATATCAATAAACCTTTGTCTATTATAGGTCAGGCAAAGGGAGTTATAATTGATGGGGAAAACAAGGGCATTGTTATAAAAGTACAAAGTTCGTATGTTACACTTAAAAATCTTACTATTATAAACAGTGGTAGCAGACATGAAAATCTTGATGGCGCAATCTCTATGGCAAAAAGTAAAATGGGTAAGATAAAACAGTGCGAAGTAAGTAATTGTATTATTAAAAATTGTCTTTTTGGTATAGATTTACAGATGGTAGACGACTCACTGATAAGTAACAATAAAATTACTTCAAAAAAACTACCCTTAGGTTTGCGTGGAGATGGGCTGCGTTTATGGTACTCTAACAACAATGTTGTGAAGGGGAACTCTTTGATTAAATCCCGTGATATGGTTGTTTGGTACTCACATGGGAATAAGATAGAGAATAATTTTGGAAAATATAATAGATATTCCCTGCATTTTATGTATGCTGGAAAAAATATTATAAAAAATAATAGGTATGAAAATAATTCAGTAGGTATATTTTTTATGTATTCACAAGATTCCATTGCCATAGGCAATATTGTAAAGAGCTCTTTAGGTGCAACGGGAATGGGTATAGGATTAAAAGATTCATCGAATTTTACACTTAAAGATAATACTGTTATTTACTGTGCACAAGGATTTTACATAGATAGGTCTCCTTTTGAACCGGGAACACATAATATAATTGAAGGAAATAAAATCTTATATAATGCAGAGGCTATACATTTTCACTCTTTAAGTATAAACAATATCATAAAAGATAATATTATACAGGGAAATATTGAAGATATTGTTAATGATAGTAAGCGAGATAGAACGCAAGAAAATGTTATTGTAGGTAATTACTGGGATAATTACACAGGCTTTGATAATAATAATGATGGGGTAGGAGACACTCCTCATAAAGTTTATAGATATGCAGATCAATTATGGATTTATAACAATAATGTGAAATTCTTTTATGGTTCTCCGGTTATATCACTATTAAACTTTTTGGCAAAACTTGCTCCATTTTCTAAACCACTGTTTTTAATGGAAGATAAGAAACCAAAAATGCAAAAAGCAATTTAAGAAAGGATAATTATGGCAAAAAAAGTACAAACAGATAGAAGAGAATTTGTTAAATATTCTACTTTGGGTGTTTTGGGTCTTGTATTAGGTGGTGGTGTTGTGTTTAGTCCATATTTAACAGGCAAAGAAAACAAACTAAGACCACCAGGAGCATTACCAGAAAAGGACTTTCTGGCTTTATGTATAAAATGTGGACAATGTTTACAAGTATGTCCATATCATGCAATTAAACTCAATGATGTTGGGCAAGGGTATGGTGAAGGGACTCCTTTTATTGATGCGAATGTGAGAGCGTGTTTTGCATGTAATGCAGTTCCTTGTGTTTTAGCATGTCCAAGTGGAGCACTGGATCATAAAACGGAAAAAGCAGAAGATATTAGAATGGGTATTGCTGTTTTAGAGTTTCCAGATACTTGTTTAGGTATTAGCAAAACGCCTATACCTGAAGGCTACGATGATGAAATGCTGGCTTTTACTAGCTCTGTTAGGAATGAAACACCAGAGGAAGTAGAGTTGGTGAAAAAATTTATGGGACGAGAAGGCAAAGAGTGTACTTTATGTGCAGATATGTGTCCAATACCAAATCCTTTGAGTGCGATTGCAATGGTTCCCGATGCCAAAGGTGGTCGTAAACCAGAGATTTATGATGGTTGTATAGGATGTGGAGCATGTCAAAATGTATGTCCAACTTCTGTTCCATCAATTGTAGTAAAACCTAGAATGACTTATGATGAGTATTATGGTAATAAAAATGAAGGAATATCATGAAAAAAAGTATATTACTTGCATCGACTTTTTTAATTGTTGTCGGTTTTTCTGCTTGTGGAGATAAGAAGGGGTCTGATGAAGAAAGTCAGGCTTCATCTACTGTTTCGACGCAAAACAGTCCTAAAATAGAAGTCGTAGCCAATAAAAATGAGTATGCTAAAAAAGTAAAATCTCATGAAGGTGAGATGCAAGAGGGTAGATCTTCAAATAAAAAGTCATTTTACTATGATTATGGAGAGAAAAGTGAGTATGATCAAAATGCTCAACCAGCAAATAAAGACGCATCTGTTCGTGTTCGTCCAAGAACAGTTCTTGACGCGCAGATGCATATACGAAGTCCTTATGAAAGAGTTCAGGTCTCTTTACTTGCAAAACAGTTAAGCCCTACTTTTAGATTAAAATGTTCGGCATGTCATGATGATTATGCAAATGGGGTACTTGGACCATCTCTCCTTGGTCGTGATGCCAATTACATTTATAATAAAATCCATGAGTTTAAGACAGGTAAAAAGAAAAATGTATTGATGCGTGATTTAATTCATAATATGAGTGATGAGGATATAAGGGCGATAGCTCAAGATATATACAATTTTAATATTCAAGTTCAAAAAATAAGGAATAAACAATGAAAAATATAATTGCAGGTTTTTTTACGCTATTAACCCTAGGTTTGATGGCATGGGTTGCATCCAATGGAGGTGCTTATAATGGTGGAGTTGCTGGTAAAATTACACAAGATATAGGTACAAGAACTGCAGCGACTAATAGAGATAGCGAACCAAAAGAAAAAAGTGATAGAGAAAAAGAGAATGAAGCATTAACTGCACTTAGAGATAAAGCAGGAAATGTTGGTAGTTTTAAAGTGAGTGATGAGTATAAAAGTAAATGTTCATCTTGTCATGGTGTCGATGGTAGTGGTATGCAGTATGGTAAAAAACTTATGGGACCAAAACTTTTTGGACAAAGTAGTGCTGCAATTTATAAAAAACTTGATGACTTTAAGGCAGGTAGAAAAGAAAACATGATCATGAGAGGTCTTTTAATTCATTTATCACAAGATGATTTGAAAAGGTTAGCGACTGAGATAGGAGAGTTTCCAGCACGTGCAAAAGCACTGGAAGATTCCAAAAAATAGGATACAAAAATGGATAAGTATAATAGTAGAGAGACCATAAAAAGGACATCGTTCTTATCAACATTTTTTAGTACAACAAAAGATGGGAAAAAGAAGTTAAGTATCAGAGCAAAGAGATGGATTATTGTTATCTCCGTGCATCTCTTGTTTTTTCTCTCTTTTGCCATTGATATTCAAACACTTGAAGGTACGCTAAATGGTTCACGCTTTTTAGGTTTTCATCTTATTGACCCTTTTACAACCTTAGAGATGTTCATGGCTGAGCACCATTTGCATATTAATATTATTATTGGTGTGAGTACAATCACTGTTTTTTATCTGCTAGTGGGTGGTAGAAGTTATTGTGCTTGGGTCTGTCCTTATGGGATTTTAAGTGAAATTGGTGAAAAGTGGCACAACACTTTGGTTGCAAAAAAAATCATTAAAGAGAGAAAATTTGATCATCGTATTAAATACATTTTCTGGGCAATCTTTTTAATTCTTGCGTTTACAAGTGGATATATGGTTTTTGAGACTTTTAGTGTCGTAGGTATTTTAAGCCGTGCAATAGCATATGGCTGGAGTCTGTCACTCATTTGGGTTTTAATAGTTCTTGCTTTTGAAGTTTTCTTTGCTAGACGTGCATGGTGCTCTTACATTTGTCCTATCGGTGCGACATATGGGATGATAGGAAAAGTATCTGCTCTTCGTATAGAGTGGAATGATAACTGTGATCACTGTATGGTTTGTAGCGATGTCTGTTTTGAAAATCAGGTTTTAGAGATTACAAAAGCAAAATATGATAAACAAAGAGAAGAAGAGGGCATTACTCATGAGTATATTACAGGTGCTGACTGTACACTTTGCGGACGTTGTATAGATGTTTGTCATGCAGATGCTCTTAATTTTGATTTTAGACTTAAAAGTTTGGTGTAAAATATGATAAAAGTTACAAACTTAACAAAGAAGTTCGGCTCAAATATTTCGCTAGATAGTGTCTCTTGTGAGTTTAAAAAAAATGAGTCTATTGCTCTAATGGGCGCAAATGGTGCAGGTAAAACTACACTTGTGCGTTCTATTATGGGGTATTATCATCCCAATGGCGGTGAGGTTCTTATTAATGGACTTAATCCTATAAAAGATAGGCTTGATGTTTTAGAGCATATTAGTTTTGTACCACAGCTTCCCCCTCCAATTAGACTCAGTATTTATGAGCTTATGGAGTATATTTCTGTAAGTGCTAAGGTAGATAAAGAGTTGATTAAGCACTATGCAAATGAAATGAAACTTGATATTTCTGGAAATTTAAACAAATCTTTTTTTAAACTCAGTGGAGGGATGAAGCAAAAGTTACTTATTGCTATCTCTTTAGCTAAAAAAAGTAATATTATCATTTATGATGAGCCAACAGCGAATCTTGATCCAAAAGCGAGAGATGATTTTTATAGACTTCTAAAACAAAATGAAGAGGATAAAGTGCTTCTCTTTGTAACGCATAGATTAGAAGAGGTTCGAGATTTGGTAAATAGACAAATTTATATGGATTTGGGGAAAATTGTATCAGATGAGAGATTTTAAATGAAAAATTTATATTTAATTGCATTTTTGGATTTAAAAGAGTCTATTAGAGCAAAATGGTTTGTGGTATACTCTTTAGTATTTGGTGGGCTTATTGCACTCTTTTTTATAGCAGGTGTTACCGAGTCTCAGGTGATGGGCTTTAGTGGATTGAGCCGTCTTTTACTGATGTATATTCAAATCACAATAGTCATTTTACCTATATTTATTCTTATTACTACTGTTCGTTCTATTTCTGGAGATAGAGATAGTCATGTATTAGAATATATGCTCTCTTTTCCAATATCCTTAAAACAGTACTATTGGGGAAAGGTTATTGGCAGATTTATTACTGTTTTTCTTCCAGTATTTTTTGCGATGGTTATTGCTATTGTATATGGGGCATTTAAAGGTGCAGCCATTCCTTGGAGTATATTCTTTTTATATACTGGACTTCTCTTTGCAATGACAAGTGCTTTTTTAGGTATAGCATTTTTTATATCTTCTTTTGTAAAATCATCTGAAGTAGCCTTGGGACTCTCTTTTTTTATTTGGATATTTTTACTTGCTTTTATTGATATTGCGTTAATATCACTGATGATGCAGGAGAGGATGAGTTCTGGACTGATTATTTTTATTAGTTTAATAAATCCTATGGAGATTTTTCGTGTAGCGGCAATCTCGCTTTTTGATCCGCAGTTAACAGTTATGGGACCTGTTGCATTTTATATTCTTGACTCTATGAGTCAAACAGTATTTGTTTTGGTCTCAATCATATACCCTGTCTTTTTGGGACTTTTGTTTGCATTTGTAGGGTATAAAATATTTGAGAAAAAAGATTTGGTATAGGAGTGTTGCATGATTAAAGTATTACTTAGTTTATTGTTGTTTTCAACATTGGTATTTTCACATGAGATAAAGTACAATAAAGATGCAGTAGGGGCAGTACGACATCTTAAGCTCTATAAGTATCCTGCTTGGGTCTCTGAAATAGAACTTTCAGATGGGAGAAAAGTACTTTTTTCTTCTCCAAAAGGGATGTTTGAATTTTATCTGCATCCTGCAGGTTGGTATAGCCAGTATCATATTAAAAATGAGCATGATTTTAAAACACTCTATGTGACTGATTTTCAAACAGCAAAGGTGATTAATGCAAAGGGAGCTTTTTTTGTATATGGTTCAGATGAAACTTCTCCTGCAGGCGATGATTTAGTGCCGTTTGATTCCTACAAAGCAGCAGAAAAGTTTTCAAAAAAACATCATGGATCAAGAATTTTTGGTTTTAGAGATGTAAGTTATGGTCTTATAAAATTTTTAAATGGAGCAATATAATGCAAAAGCCTACCCCACTAGATGAAGAGATAGAGCTAGACCCTAAACGATACATAGTAAGTGAGACAGATGCAAAAGGGAAAATCACCTATGCAAATGACTACTTTATGGAAGCAAGTGGTTATAATCAAGAAGAACTTATAGGACAACCTCACAATATTGTACGCCATCCTGATATGCCAAAGGTAGTTTTTAAACTTCTTTGGGAAGCTTTAAAACAGGGACAAAATATTAATGCTGTTGTTAAAAACTTAGCAAAAGATGGGCGTTATTATTGGATTTTTACAGAATTTGAGATTCGAAGAGATACTGATACAGGTGAAATAATAGGCTATCATGCATCAAGAAAAACAATTTCTAAACATGTTATAGAGATTATAGCAGACCTGTATAAACATCTTTTGGCAATTGAAAAAAGTGATGGTGTGGATGCAAGTGAGAAGTATTTAAACTCTTTTCTAAAAGAACAGGGTGATGATGTTACTTTTGCCAACTTAATGGAAGAGATACATAGATTTTACTAAATTTTACAATGGGTGGGGATATATGAGACTATTTCTTTTTGGTTTATTGTTTCCCACTTTTCTTCTGGCAAATTCTCTCCAAGATGCTATAAACGCAGCAGCTCCTTATTCTACTATTAAATTGCATAACGGTGTATATAAAGGTAATATATTTATTAACAAACCTTTGAGTATTGAGGGTGTTGGCAGACATGTAGTGATTGAGGGAAGTTCTCAAAAAAGTGTAATTACCATAACGAGTTCCCATGTAATTTTAAAACATCTATATATTGCAAAAAGTGGTATGAATATGCAGACCATTGATGCTGCTATTTCTATGCATAAGGTAAGAAACTGTGAAATAAGTTACTGCCATATATATGATGTTTTATATGGCATTGATATGGATATGGTTGAAAATTCTCTCATAGCACACAACTATATCACAACGAAGAAGAATGATCTTCCTCTGCGTGCAAATGCTCTAAAACTTTACTACGCAAATCATAATCTTATAGAGGCAAATAAAATTGAAAATGTAAGGGATGTGACATTAAACTATTCACACTTTAATGTTTTTAAAAAGAATCAATTTATAGGCAATAGATTTGCTACACATCTCTCTTTAAGCCATAATAATCAGTTTATCAATAATAGTTACAAATATAATTCGGTTGCTATGATGTTTATGGGCGCTAAAAATACAAAGGTCATTGGAAATGAAATTTTAAGTTCTAATGGTGCAGCAGGTATTGGTGTCATGATAGGAAGCGTAGCAAATTTTTTATTTAAAAATAATAGAGTTAGTTTTAATGCAAAAGGACTCTATATTCAGGGTCAAGAAAAAGCAAAAGGTATGAAGCGCTACATCCTAGGGAATGAAATTTCATACAATGGTGAAGCACTTCACTTTCATGCATCTATAAAAGACAATACTATTGTTAGAAATAAAATATTTTCTAATATAAACGATGTCGTAAAAGATGCTGGTAAAAATTTCGAGTCATCTAATGTGGTAGAGTATAATTATTGGGATCGTTATGCAGGTTTTGATAGAAATGGTGATGGCATTGGAGATAAGCCTTTTAAAGTTTATCAATATGCTGATCAGTTGTGGCACTATAACCATAAAGTGAAGTTTTTTTATGCAAGTCCCGTGATGACTCTGCTAAATTTTTTATCGCATCTAGCACCTTTCATTGAGCCAAATTTAATTATGGAAGATATGAAACCTCTAATGAACAATAAGTGATAATTAGTATCATATATAATTATTTTATGAATAAAATGATATAATGTAATAATTTAAAAAAAGGGGAAGAAATGAAAAAAATTCTTAAGATTTCTGCGGTAGTATCGTTAATGTTGTTTGGGTCCTTACCATTGTTGGCAAACTCTTCAAATAGTAGCAAGAGTGTTCAACAACAAAGCCACTTCAAGCCTGTATTGGAGGCAGAAGATTTAGTTCAGGTTGCATCTAAATTAGATAAAAGTAATCATGTGAAGGCTCTTTCTTTGCTTGATAAAGCAGAGTCGGCGTTACAAAAAGCATCTGTATCTCCAGAGACTAAAGAGTTGAAGACAAAAATTTCTGCGATTGAAAAAGCTATTAAAAATAATGAAGCAACAGATAAACTGTATAGTGATACTATCTTTAAGTTTGATGCTTATATTAATAAAATAAAGCAGTGGGGATATGAAATTCGTGCGCATGACGAAGAAATGACAGACATTCAAAAATTTAAAACTGAAGAAAAAGGTGATGTATATTAAATAATATTATTAATATACAAGATAAGAGAATATGCTTATTCTCTTATCTTCCAATCTTTTTAACTCTTCTTGCAACTTCATTAAAATCTATAATTTCTTCACCTTTGGCAATCTCATCTTTTGATTTATGTGCTACAAATCCATAAGCCATAGGCGTTATGTTGTTTGTATCATAAAACGCTTTTCGGGCATTTATCCATTTACCTGTTTTAGCATCTGTTATCCAGATTACAGCTTTATCTTTCCATGGAATTTTCTTATTATCAAACCATAGTACCATACAGCCAATATCATCAAACATGTAAACTTTACCATTTGCAGGATTAATGACTTGTGTAGTGTTTTTTCTGTCACTAACAACCATAACACAGCGTGCACACATATCCCTATCCCAGTGCACCTCTGATGGCTGTGTACTTACTTCTTTTTTATCACATCCCGTAAAATAGAGCAG
>NZ_JALXBK010000081.1 GCF_026991475.1 Sulfurimonas sp.
AATAGTGAAAACTTTTCATTTGCAACACCCATGGGAGTAGGGCTTATTGAGAGTGCTATAAATATAACAAGATTATGTTTGTTTGACAAACCAGAGTTTTTACTTTTTGTAGGAACTGCAGGAAGTTATGGTGGATCAAAATTATTTGACATAGTAGAATCTAAAACTGCTGCAAATATAGAACTCTCTTTTTTAAACAGTGATGCTTACACTCCACTAGACAATGTTGTTACTACTAACACAACAAACAAAAAAGATATAGTAGTGAACTCTTCAAACTATATCTCTACAAACGCAGCCCTCACAAAAAAGTTTTTAAAGCTTGGAATAGGCATTGAAAATATGGAATTTTTCTCTGTCTTAAAAGTTGCACAAGAGTTTAACATACCAGCAGGTGGCGTTTTTTGTATAACAAACTATACAAACAAAACTGCTCATGAAGATTTTTTAAAAAATCATGAAAAAGCAAAAGAATTACTAGAAATCCATGTCAAAAACAGAATTAAGGAACTTACATCCAAATGAATACAACAAAACCATCCCTTTATGACTTCAGACAAAAAGAGCTAACAGCGTTAGTCAAACCATCATTCCGTGCAAAACAAATATATGGTTGGTTATACCATCAGTATGCAGAAAATTTTGATGAGATGAAAAATATTCCTAAAGCTATGAAAGAGGAACTTGCACAAAAATATTGCATAAATCCTATGAAAATAGTGAAAAAAGAGGAGTCAAGTGACGGTACTATTAAGTATCTTTTTGAGTTACAAGATGGTAAAACAGTTGAAACTGTTTGGCTTAAAATGAAAGATGAAAAGTATGATGAAGATGGAGCACTTATACAAGAGGCAAGGTATACTATCTGCGTTTCAACACAAGTAGGGTGCAAAGTAGGGTGTGCCTTTTGTTTAACAGCTAAAGGTGGTTTTACAAGAGATTTAACAGCAGGAGAGATAGTAGCTCAAGTAGTAAATCTAAAACGAGATAACAATCACAAACATAATCGTAAGATAAACATCGTCTATATGGGAATGGGTGAACCTCTCGATAACCTCGAAAACCTAACAAAAGCCATAGAAATTTTTAAAGAAGAAGAGGGCTTAGCAATATCAGCAAAAAGGCAAACTGTTAGCACAAGTGGCCTCTCAAATAAAATAGATCAACTAGGTAAAATGGATTTAGGTGTACATATTGCAATATCACTTCATGCCGTAGATGATGCACTAAGAAGTGAACTTATTCCAATGAACAAAGCACACAATATAAACTCAATTATAGAAGCTGTAAAACGCTTTCCAATAGACACACGCAAGCGTGTTATGTTTGAGTATCTTGTTATTAAAAATAAAAATGATGATCTTGGTAGTGCTAAAAAACTTGTAAAACTACTCTCAGGTATTAAAGCAAAGGTAAACCTTATCTTTTTTAATCCTTATCCAGGTACACCATACGAGAGACCTAGCCGTGAAGATATGGTAAATTTTCAAGAGTATCTTATTAATCATGGCTTACTATCTACTATACGCGACTCTAAGGGTATTGATATCTCCGCAGCTTGTGGTCAATTAAAAGAAAAAAATCAAGATGAGATTAAGGGTAATTTTTAACAGATAAATAACAAATCCGGGAGTATAATTCCATCGAAATAGTGTTCTTGTATAGTTTCTAAACGAGAGATTTTACAAGAAGTCTAAAATTTATTAAAGGATTATTATGGGTGATTTTACTGGCGTAGATATTGGAGAAGTAATTTTATTAGTTACTGTGTTTAGTGTTGGAGTTGGTGGCTTTATCTGGGCAGCGCTAAAAGAGGACTAAATAAAGTCTATTGGAGACGACCAACACACCAGGGAGGTCGTCTATGAATGTAATAATACCCTACTAATCTTAAGAAAATATATCATCAATCTTTTTCATTCACACATTGTTCTAACTTGTGAATACTTTACAACTTTTCATCATACAAATTTAAAAATTTCCTAGAATATTAAGAGTTTTTTTATATAAATATAAACTTATAAAAACATTTATCTAAACTTAAAGTACCTATTTTAGGGACATATATAGGTTTTCACACTTTATTCACATATTTAAAAAGAAAAAAATTATCTCCATTGAAAAGTTATTCACATATGGGAATAACTTTTTTATAAACAGACTATTTTTCAGTCAAACTCTGCATCGCCACCTTCTCAAAATCAACTTTACTTTTAATATTATACTTTTCATTATAAAGTTCAAATTCTAATTCACTTGCATGAAGAAGTAGTCTTGTTGCACCAGAATTTTCAATTCTATCTTGTGGCGTTAGTTCTCTATCTAAAAAACGAATAATATTTTTCTCACTCTGTCCATAAATAGGATCACCAACTATTGGATGTTTCACGTGAAACAGATGCACTCGTATTTGATGTTGTCTTCCTGTATGTGGTGAGCACTCAATAAGCGTCATATCTTTATCTACAAAATACTTCAAAGGTCTAAAATCTGTTTTTGATGGTTTTCCAGTAGGATCAACTTTTACAACCATTCGTACAAGTGCACTCTCAGCTTGAAATCGTAAAAGTGGCTCTTCTACACAAAACTCCTCTTTCATCTCTCCATGAACAAGAGCCAAATACTTTTTTTTCATTTCACGCTCTTGAAACATCATCTTAATATCACGCTCACTTACTCTGTTTTTAGCACACAAAACAAGTCCACTTGTCTCTTGATCTATTCTATGCGCAATATTTGCATCTCGTCCAAATTGAAACTTCAACTCATCTATAAGAGAGTAGGGTGTGTTTTTAGTTTGGGGATGGATAAGAACACCACTTGGTTTATCAAAGACTACAAACTCCTCCTCTTCAAAAGTAGGTTCCAAACCTTTTGTAATTGGTTCAAAGTATATAAACTCAAACTCTCCCTCAATTTCACCTGCAGTTTTGAGCATCTTTTCACCATTGACAAGTACACGGCCCTTTGATATGAATCGTTGAGCCTCTCTTTGCGTATAGCCCAACTCATTCACAAGATACAAAAAAGCTTTTTGTTTCTTGGGCACATACATTTTTTTTATTACAAATGGCAAATTAAACTCCTTTTTAATCAACTTTTTACTATACTTTCTGTAGAATTGATTACTTAATTTATACGAATTTTAGCATAAAAGGCAAATATATGGTTGATAGATATTCCCGTCCAGAAATGGCATCAAAATGGACATACCAAGCAAAATACCAAGCATGGTTAGATGTAGAGAAAGCGGTAGTGAAAGCTTGGGCAAAACTTGGAAAAATTCCTCAAGATGATGCTGATAAGATTGTTGCAAATGGAAATTTTGATATTAAGCGTATTGATGAGATAGAAGCTGTTACTCGTCATGACCTTATTGCGTTTACAACATCAGTTTCAGAAACTCTTGGTGATGAATCACGCTGGTTTCACTATGGAATGACATCTTCTGATACTATTGACACTGCTGTAGCACTTCAAATGAAAGACTCATTATCACTCATTATTGAAGATGTAAAGATGATTATGGAATCTATCAAAAAACGAGCAATGGAACATAAAATGACTCTTATGGTTGGTCGTTCTCATGGTATTCACGGTGAGCCTATTACATTTGGTCTTGTTCTCGCTGTTTGGTATGATGAGATGAAACGCCATTTAGAAAACTTAGAGCAGACTATGGAGGTCATCTCTGTTGGTCAAGTAAGTGGAGCCATGGGTAACTTTGCACATGCACCACTTGAACTTGAAGAGTACACTTGTGCAGAGCTGGGTCTCAAACCTGCACCTGTATCAAATCAAGTTATTCAAAGAGACCGTTATGCTCGTCTTGCTTCTGCCTTAGCACTTATGGCATCTTCTATAGAAAAATTTGCGGTTCAAGTTCGCCACTGGCAACGTACAGAAGTATATGAGTGTGAAGAGTATTTTGCAAAAGGACAAAAAGGTTCTTCTGCAATGCCACATAAACGTAATCCAATTTTAACTGAAAACATAACAGGTCTAGCGAGAATGATACGCGCTTATGCAGCACCGGCTATGGAAAATGTAGCACTTTGGCACGAACGTGACATAAGTCACTCATCTACTGAGCGTTTTTGGTTGCCAGACTCTTTCATCACATCTGACTTTATGCTACACCGTATGAACAATGTTATAGCCAACCTAACAGTTTACCCTGAAAATATGATGAGAAATCTCAACTTAACAGGTGGTTTGGTTTTCTCACAACGCGTTTTACTTGAGTTGCCACTTCAAGGGGTGAGTCGTGAAGACGCATATAGAATTGTACAAAGAAACGCAATGAAAGTTTGGGAAGAGATTCAGCAGGGTCGTCCAACTACAAACGAAAAAGGTGAGTCACTTTATCTTAATCATCTTTTAGCCGATGAGGAACTTAGAAGTAAACTGAGCGAAGAGCAAATTCGTGAATGTTTTAACTATGATTATTACACTAAAAATGTAGATAATATTTTTAAAAGAGTATTTGGAGAATAGACAAAGATGATAACAGTTATAAAAAGAAATGGAAGAACAGAACCTCTTGACATTTCAAAAATACAAAAATACACTTCTGCAGCCGTCAAAGGCTTATACAATGTAAGCCAAAGTGAACTTGA
>NZ_JALXBK010000082.1 GCF_026991475.1 Sulfurimonas sp.
ATATGGGAATTCTCGGTGATAACGAGGTAGCAGTTTCAACTACAAATAGAAACTTTGTAGGTCGTATGGGAAGTCGTTCATCTAAAGTCTATCTTGCTAATTCTGCAGTTGCTGCGATTTCTGCAATTACAGGCTACATTACAGACCCAAGATAAACTAATTTAAATATTTAAGAATTATATATTATTATTTTAGTTAAAATATTCGCTTATATTAAAATAAAACTAATTTCATTAAAGGATAGATAAATGAAAAAATTACTACTCGTTCCTGCTTTATTACTAGGTACGCTTGCATCTGCAGACAACTACAAATATGAGCTTTCCCCAATGATAGGCTATAACATTGCAGAAGGGAACCTTGGCATTAAAAATGATGGATACCTCACAGGTGGCCTAGAGTTTCAAATAAATTCTGCTAATTCCAAAATCAGTCCTGAATTTTCTCTCTACTATGCTCCTAATGTAGATTATTCAGTAAGCGGAAGTACAGATGTTCTTCGCGGTGCATTTAATGGTGTTTACACTTATGATAAAGTAAGTGCTATTACACCGTTTGCTAAAGCTGGTCTTGGAATAGAGAGCTTTACAACAAATAAATACAACAATGATGATCGCCTTTTCTTTGATGCAGGTGTTGGTGCAAAAGTTAATTTTACAGATAATTTAGCACTAAAACTAGAAGCTATTTATATGCTCAAACCTACTGCATCACATGCAGGAAATGCAGATAGTAATCTTATGACATTAGTAGGACTTACATACTCTTTTGGTGCACAAGCGCAAAAAAAAGAGCCTGTAGCAGTCGTAGAAGAACAAGTTGTAGAGACAGCTGTTGTACCAGTGGTTCTTGATAGTGATGGTGATGGTATTATTGATGCAAATGATAAATGTCCAAACACACCGGATAATACAACTGTTGATATTACAGGATGTCCTGTTGCTCAAGATGCCGATCATGATGGTGTACTTGATTCACATGATAAATGTCCAAATACTCCAGTAGGAGCACAAGTTGATGCAAATGGATGTAAAGTGAATCCAGATATGGACAATGATGGTGTTTTAAATGCTAAAGATATATGTCCAAATACACCTGCAAACACTGCAGTAGATGAAAATGGATGTCCAGCAACTGTTGCATTAGATATTCAATTTGAAAACAACTCATATAAAGTTAGAGCTGCTTCATTTGCTAACCTTGATAAATATGCAGCATTTTTGAAAAAATATCCAAATTATAGCGCTAAAATAGTAGGCTATACAGACAATAGAGGTGCAGCATCTTACAATCAGCGTCTTTCAGAAAAAAGAGCAAAAGAAGTTGTAAAAATGTTAGAAGCAAGAGGTGTAAGTAGTTCTCAACTCTCAGCAAAAGGGATGGGTGAAGCTAATCCAATTGCGAACAATGCAACTGCAGCTGGTCGCGCACAAAATCGCCGAATTGAAGCGCAACTTATTCATAACTAATGATAGAAATTCCCTGCGTAATCTTTGCAGGTGGCAAAAGTAGCAGAATGGGAGAGGACAAAGCGCTTCTTCCTTTTGCAGGTTTTGACACACTTACACACTACCAACATAACAGACTCTCAAAAATTTTTAAAAATGTTTATATCTCTTGTAAAGAGTGCTCCAAATTTGATTTTAAAGCAAATTTTATAGAAGATATAAAAGAGAGTGCAGTTTTCGCACCAACTCTTGGTTTTATCACTGCGTTTAAGCATTTAGAGAGTGATAGATTTTTTGCACTCAGTGTTGACACCCCTTTTGTTAGCAAAAAAGAGATAGAAACTTTAGTGAACGCAGACAGGAACTCATTTGATGCAACAATTGCAAAAACAGATGAAGGTATGCAGCCTCTTTGTGGTGTTTATCATAACTCCTTAAAGAGTTCTTTTGAAACTATGCTTAAAGAGAACAACCATAAGCTTGGACTACTGCTCAAAAATTCCAATACAAATTATTGTCACTTTTCTCAAACGCAGCCCTTTTTAAATCTTAACCACCCTCAGCAGTATCAAGAAGCTCTTAAAATTATAAAGAATTCTTTGCTATAATAAGGCAAAATTAATTTTATAATACAAAAGAGCATAGATGAATTTAACACACCTAGATGAGAATCAACGTCCTAAAATGGTCGATGTAAGCGATAAGAGCAATACAACAAGAGTTGCAGTAGCAAGTGGAACTATTCAAATGAGTCGAGATGCTTATGATGCAATCGTAAGTGAAAAGACAAAAAAAGGGCCTGTTTTGCAAACTGCTGTAATTGCTGCTATTATGGGAACAAAACAGACAAGCAATTTAATTCCTATGTGCCACCCTCTCAATCTTACAGGTATAAATTGTGATGTTGAAGAGATTGTAGATCTTCCTGGCTTTAAACTTACTGTGACTGCAAAACTTACAGGACAAACAGGAGTAGAAATGGAAGCACTTACTGGAGTAAGTGTGGGACTATTGACAATATATGATATGGTTAAAGCAATAGATAAAGGTATGATTATCAAAAATGTACAACTCGAATCTAAATCAGGAGGTAAAAGTGGAAACTTTAAACGATAAACTTAAAGATAAACAACTAGAACTTGAGTACCCTTGTAATTGGTGTTACAAAGTAATAGCAAGTGAAGCAGATACCCTCAAAAAAGCTGTTCATGATGTTATTGAAGAGAGAGAGCATAAGCTCACACCATCAAATAGTTCAAAAAGTGGGAAGTATGTAAGTATGAATTTGGATTTACTAGTCCATAATGAAGATGATAGGACCTTTATCTATGATGCACTAAAAAAACATCAAGATATAAAAATGGTTCTTTAAAAAGAGGAAAAAATGATGGATACAAATGAACTGGAATTAAAAGTTAAAAAAGTATATAGTCATAAATTTAAAAATATTTCACGAAGAGTTGTGAATGCTCTAAAAAGAGCAGAGATTGACTTAAATGAACTCACTGTAGATGAAATTAGAACACTCACAACAAGCCTTGTAGAGGTGGAGACACAATCTTTACAAAACGAAGTAGAAAATCTTTTAGCACAAAAAGAGAATATAGAGAGAGCATTGGAAAAAAAAGCAGATGAACTTCAAGAGGCTAAATATGAAATATTTAATGTTCTTGAAGAGGATGTAAAACCAAATAAAGATGTACTGCTTGCCCTGCACCATATAAAACTACAATCTATTGATTTATATGACATATTAAGTGAAATGGTAGAGTCTACTATTATTACTGCTTTAGAAAAAGAGCAAGAGAGTGATATTGATGAATCACTTAAAGAAGTAATAAAAGAGATTACATTTGAAGCTATAAAAGAGGGTTCTTTAAATACTATTCGCGTACGTAAAATTCTATCAACAATTTTAGCAACAGCTATTGATGTAGCAGAAGCAACACCAACAAAAGCTGATTCCATACTGCGTTTAACACTCAAAGGGATGCGCGGTGGTTTAGTGAAAGCTATTGACAGATTTAAACAAAGAGTTGCTTATATGCCAATAGAGGCGAAGCATATTCTTATAGAGGATTATGACACTATTATTGAAGATTTGAACCAAACAGATACACTTTTTTCTCAAATTATCCTTACTCAAGCAAGTGAGAGCTCTCAACTACTAAGAAAGATGCTTATAGAAATCAACAAAGATATGCATTATGACTTAGAAGAGCTTGTGCTTATTTCCAAAGAGACAGCAGATGTTATTCGCAGTAGATTTTCTAACTTTGCTAAAGGTGCTGTAAAAAGAGCAGATGTTGCTCTACAATCACCAAAAGCAAAAGAGGCAAAACGTATGGGGGCACAAGCGATGGAAGCTGCGCGAATAGTTCTTGGTTCAGCTATTAAATCTGCTAAAGATGTAATGGAAAAGAAAGAGAAATAAATTTCAACTTAAAATAAGAAATTATTATAATAATATAAATATTATTTATATTATACGCAATATAATTAGCTAAAAAAACAGAAGGAAAATATTATGATGATTCACCCAGCTACAGTTCACTTTGCAATGATTTTACCACTTGTTGCCGCAACATTTGGTGTTATATATATATTCAATAGAACCGAGACGATGGCAAAAATTTCTGCACGAACAGCTCTTCTTGCGGCAATTGCAATGATAGGCGTTTGGTACACTGGAGAAAAAATTGCCGGCCCTGAAGTTTTTGGCTTTCTTGATGCTGCCGGTAAAGCTGAACTTTTAGAGCATAGAGACCTTGGTCGTTACCTTGCTGTAGCGATGGCTATTGTTGCTCTTATACAAATCATTGGATGCAGAATGAAAAAAAGTGGCATTCAAATTTTTGGTATTTTACTTACAATTGCAGTTATGGCAGTTACTTTTCTTCAAGGAAAACATGGTGGCGAAATTGTATATGAACATGGAAATCCATTTCAAATGACACAATTAAAAAAATATATATCAAGTGATGAAGATTTTGATATGGCTGATGATGACGAAAAAGTTGAGCTTATTCAAAAACAGATTTCAGTGATAAATGAAACAACATGTAAAAAAATAGGGTGTGAAGACAAAGAACAAAAAAGTCAAAAGATTCAAGAAGATGATGACTAAGAATATGGAGGAAGCAAGCAAGACAGAGATTCAAGAAGCAATGCAAGAAGCACTTGCTCGCTTTTTAAAAGATAGAAGTTCTGCCAAAGAGTTCTCTGTTTGTATGCAAGAGAGTACCCAGTGGCTTAAAGAGAGAGAGAAGTAGTGCAAATATTCTGTACAGAAACATATCAAATGCAGCTCCATTCTCTTTTAGAAGAATTTTCCAAAGAGCAACTCAATGCAGCAAAAAGTTTTAAGCTTTATCTCGATACAGTCATTATAAATATTCCAACAAAAGTTCAAAAGTTCAAAAAGTCTACTCTTTTTAATGATGAAAATATTAAAGACCTTGAACATAAAGGTCTTCGTATTCCATTTTACTACGAAGAAGAGACACAGACATATCTTATTCTTGGCATAGTAAAAATGTAAATAAATATATGATATAAGCTATACAAATTAGAAATATACATTGTGTTAATATAACTATTTTCAATAACTATAAAACTGTTTCAATAAGTAACTAAAATAAGTTTTTTAAATAATATTATCACAAAAGTATCTCATTTTTCTGTATAATAACATCTGTCCAGAAATTTACAATTAATGTTTAAAATGGCATGATACAGATGTACGACTCTTTGTAATTCAAAGTGAAACATATCAATTAGATAAACTAACAACCTATTTTTAAAGGAGAAAATGTGGATATTAAAAAATCTCAACAAGACTTAGACACAGTATCTAGTAAAGATACGCAAAGTGCAAGTGTTGGGAGAAGAGACTTTTTCAAAAAGACTGCAGCACTTTCAGTGACTGCACTTGCTGGAACATCACTTCTATCCTCGAACGCTAAGGCAGATGACTCAGCTATTATGGAAACCCCAAAGTGGGCGAGTACATGGGGTGATCCTGTTACAAAAAATCTTTACGGTATGCCATCAAAATATGAGCATAATGTAACTAGAAGATACACAAAGCTACTTGCTTCTGGAAATTATAGAGCATCAATTGCAGTAACACCTATTCAAGATTCAAGTGGGATTATCACACCAAATGGACTTTTCTTCTCTCGTTCTCATGGTGGTGTAGCTCATATTGATCCAAATGAACACAGACTTATGATTACAGGTTTAGTGGAAAAGCCTATTGTTTTGACTATGAAACAACTTAAACGCTACCCAAGTGTAACTCGAACTCACTTTATTGAATGTCCTGCCAATGGTGGACAAGAGTGGAGAGGTCCTCAATATAACTCTTTACAATTTGCAAAAGGTTTTATGTCTTGTGCAGAGTGGACTGGTGTTTATGTGAAAACTATTCTTGAAGATCTTGGTCTTAAACCAGATGCGAACTGGATGCTTGCTGAAGGTGGCGACTCTTCTAAAATGGGAAGAACTATTCCTATTGATAAAGTTTTAGATGATGCTATGATCGTATGGGGTCAAAATGGTGAAGCACTTCGTCCAGAGCAAGGCTATCCTATTCGTCTTCTCGTTCCGGGTTGGGAAGGAAACTTATGTGTTAAATGGCTTCGTCGTTTAGACTTTGCTGCTGAGCCATGGTACTGTAAGGAGGAGACTTCTAAATATACAGTACTCAAACCTACGGGAAAAGCTATCCAACACTTCTATGCAAATGAAGTAAACTCAACTGTAACTTCTCCATCTCCAGAGATCGACTGGTCAGACTTAAAAGATGGTGATATTGTAGAAATTGAAGGTCTTGCATGGTCTGGAATGGGTACAATTACTGGTGTTGATCTTTCATTTGACGGTGGTAAAAACTATATTGCGGCAAACCTCAAAGGTCTAGTCCTTCCAAAATGTTGGACTCGCTGGAGTTATATGCATACATACAAGAAAGGTGATGAACTATTCCTCACTTCTCGTGCAAGAGATGATGCTGGATATATTCAACCAACAATTGATCAAGAGACACTAAAAGTTGGTGTGGAAGCTGTTTATCATAGAAATGCGGTTGAGACTTGGAAAGTTGAAAAAGACGGAAAAATTACTCATGTAGAAATCCGTTCTCAATTAGATCGAAAAGGCAAAGGCCCATTATTTATTGAAGGGAAGGCGTAACAATGTTTAAATTAAATAAAAAATTATTAATTTCAATCTCTGCGGCTGCTGCCTTATCATTAGGTCTCTCAGCATGTATGGATGGAGTAATGCCAAGCAGTAAGCAAAGTTCTCCTGCATTAGCTTCAATAGATGGTGGCGTAAGCTACCCTGTAAAAAACAATATGACTGGTCCTTACCATGTAAATCCTCAAGTTGCTAAAGATGCAACAAAGATTTTTAATGGTCGTGTTCCTACAAAAGCAGAATACGATGCATGGAACACTGATATAATGCCAGATGGTACAGGTCTACCAGAAGGTCATGGTACTGCTGAAGAGGGTAGTGACATTTACGATGCTAAATGTGGAATGTGTCATGGTGACTTTGGTTCAGGGGGAGGTGGATACCCAGCACTCTCTAAAGGAAATGCATATGACTTGCATAAAACTTTAACAAATCAAAGAATCAAACCTGATGAAGATGGTCCAGTGCGTGTCTTTGGTACATATTGGCCGCAGGCTAGTACACTCTTTTGGTACATTAAAGATGCTATGCCACATCCACAAACAGGAACTCTAACTGATGATCAGGTTTATGCTCTTGTCGCTTACATTCTAAATGTAAACGAAATGGAAATTGATGGACAAGAAGTTGATGATGAGTATGTACTTAATCGTGAAAAATTCTTAAAAATCAAAATGCCTAATGTTGATGGGTTTGAACCAAAAATTGATGGACCACATGGTCGTGACAATGTACGTAAATACTTCTCAAATCCAGATAACTTTGGTGCACAAAAGTATGATGTAAACAACCCTGCTTCAAGATGTATGCATGATTGTCAAGAGCCAACTGCAAAAGTGGCTTACATTCAAAATGGAGGAATACATGATTTTCATCCACCTCTTTCTGAAGTAAGGGACTTACCTGCTGTAAAACCTTCAGGAGAAGCTTTTAATGCTACTAAAGCATATAGTGCAAACTGTGCAATGTGTCACGGAGCTGATGGTATGGGTGCACCTGTAGTTGGTGACAAAGCAGCATGGGCAGCTTACACAGCTAAAGGTATGGATAAAGTATATGCAAATGGTATTAAAGGTACTGATGCAGGTATGCCTCCAAAAGGTGGTTCAGAGCTCTCAGACAGAGACTTTAAATTAGTTGTTGACTATATGGTTAACAAAAGTAAATAAACACAAAGGATAAACAATGGAAAGAAGAAAATTTTTAAGTATGACTTTAGGTGCAATAGCTTTAGCTACTGTTCCTGCAAGTGTTAGAGCAGCAGATTTTAGAAAATTAAAGCCAGCTGTATGGACTACAAAAAATGTAATGAAAAATAAGAAAGTAACTGAAGATGGTGTTATGGAGGCTATTAAAGCTCTTTATGGTTCAAATTCTTTAACTATGGAGGGAGTAAAATTAAAAGCTCCAGATGTAGCGAGTAATGGTGGTGCAATTCCTGTTGATTTTTCAACTGATAAAGATGTAAAAAGTATTGCAGTATTTCAAAATGCTAACCCAGAAGCTGCTGTAATGGTTGTTGATGTAAACAAATACAGTGTAAACAAATACTCTATTAAAATCAAAATGGCTTCATCTGGTACTATTACAATCGTAGCTCAAGGCAATGATGGTAAACTATATGCAGCTCAAAAAACTCTAGATGTTGCTCTTGGTGGATGTGAAGGTTAATCCTTTTTCAAAAACAAAATAATTAAAAAATAACTTATTAAGGAAATAAAATGGCTGGAATTAAAGCAAAAGCAAAATTAAAAAATGGTGTTGTATCTGTTAAAGCATTGATTAAAAACCCATCAATGACATACAATATGGCTGAGAAAAAAACAGGAAGTAGAGATAATGCAGACTTCATTACTCACTTCACTGCAACTCTTAATGGAGAAACTGTAGCTGACTTTTCAACTTCTCAGTTTTTATCTAAAAACCCTATCTTTAAATTTGAATTTAAAGGAATCGGTGCAAAAAAAGATAAAATTAAACTTGTTGCAATGAATAATCATGGTAAAACTTACAAAGGTAAAGCTAAAATAAAATAATTTTAGTTTCTTCCATATAGGGGCTTTTCGCTCCTATCATCTTCTCTTTCTATTCTCTTCATTTTATATATTCTTTTTTGCTATAATGTTAAAAATTTCTATAAAGAGCTCCAATGCATAACACTTCAGAGGGAAAAGTTTTAAACTTATATATTACAAAAGATGACACAACAAAAACAAAAGTTTCTCTTCAAACTGCAGAAATAGACAGCAATGGTATTGTGGGTGATAAATTTTATGCAAAAGATCCAGAGCGTTCAATTCTCATTACCTCACAAGATAGCTATACTTTAGCAAAACAAAACAGTATAAATATAGATACCGGCATACTTGGAGAAAATATTTTAATAGATATAAATCCATACTCATTAGTCGCGGGAGACAGACTACAAATTGGTACTGCTCTTTTAGAAATTACTCAAAACTGTACTTTATGTAAGGGTTTAACTACTATAAATTCAAAATTACCAAAACTACTCAAAAATGATAGAGGTATTTTTGCCAAAGTTATCAAAGATAAAGCTGTAATTCATACTGGAGACAGCGTTAAAATTTTAAAAAACTAACCTAAAAGAGTTTTTTAACAAGATAATTTAAAAATTATCATCAGAAAATTCTTTATCTATCTCTTGTTGATACTTTATATCTTCCTCTTTTTTTAACTGCTGTTTGCTTAAGACCGCTTCATGTAAAAATTGACCAAAAAATGTTTTTGATTCTGTCTTAGCAAGAAATAGATATATACCTGTTAGAAGCCCAATAAAGGTCACAGTTGCAATAAATGCCTGCATAAAATTAAAAGTTTGAATAGGCTCTTTTATTTTCATTTTACACACACCCCCTGGACAATGTGTAGGATCATCTTTCATAATTGCTTTATAAATCATACAACCCACACAAACACTAAACGCTGTCTCTAAAAACATCAAAGTTAAACAGAGTACACAAATTAACACCTTATAAAAGGTAATATCCCAGTGTATAACAAACCACCAAACCATAGGGAAAGAGATTAACCAACCAAGTGTCCAAGCAAATCGTTTTTGTAAACCACCTACATACTCTGGTGTCTGGTTACGCACTACAAACTTACCAAGAAGCATAGAAGGCGAGTATTTTGGACTAATAACTCTTGCTAAAAAATCAAACCATAAAAATGCCAAATAGACTCGTGCCACGATAATATGACCAAAACCAATACCCACAAATATTACAATCATTCCTAGCATAAAGAGTATTCCAGCAGCAGCTCTTGCCTCTCTTTCATTTATTACCGTAACATCATACCCTGGAACATGTTCACCATATTCCCACAAAAAAGTTTTAAGATTCAAAGATACTCTCCATAAGTTATAATAATAATTGTATCAAAAATAGGTAATCACTTAGCTAATATGAGTTTTATTTACATTAGCTATAGTAGCGTACTACTCCATCCATTTTAGAACCCATATTTAAAAGAAGCATATCGGCAATTACTAATGCAGCCATTGACTCACATACAACACTACCTCGAATAGCTACACAAGGATCATGTCTACCTTTAAGAGCAAAATCTACCTCTTCATTTTCAGTTGTAATTGTATGTTGCTCTTTAAATATAGAGGGGGTTGGTTTAAAATATACATTAAGTACAATCTCTTCACCATTGCTTATACCACCTAAAATACCACCAGCATGATTTGACTCAAACCCCTCTACGCGAATAGCATCATTGTTTTGAGAACCATACTCGCGCGCACTAAGCACACCATCTCCAATCTCAACAGCCTTGACTGCGTTTAAGCCCATCATAGCATCTGCTAAAACACCATCAAGCTTATAATAAAGTGGCTGTCCTAATCCAATTGGAGCGCCTTTTACAACAATACGAGCAACACCACCGACAGAATCATGTGCATTCTTCGCATTTAAAATAGCCTCTTTTTGTGCCTCTTCTTTATTCTTATCGAGTGCATAAATAATACTGCTCTTTGCACTCTCATAGTCAAAAACTTCGCTTTTAATGCCAGCAACTTCACTAATACCACTCACGACACTAATGTCCAACTTTTGAAGCATTAACTTCGCAATTGCACCTGCTGCTACACGAGCAGCAGTCTCTCTTGCGGAGCTTCTTCCACCACCGCGATAATCACGGATGCCATATTTGTGAAAATAGGTAAAATCAGCATGTCCTGGACGAAATACATCTTTAATATTTGTATAATCTTTTGATTTTTGATTTGTGTTATAAATAACCATGGCTATTGGCGTACCGGTACTTTTTCCCTCAAATACACCACTCAAAATTTCTACTTTATCAGCCTCTTTTCTTGCTGTTTCAAACTCACTCTTACCTGGTTTTCTGCGATCAAGTTCACTTTGAATATAATCTTCATCAATTTCTAAACCTGCAGGAACTCCATCAAGCAAGCAGCCCAAAGCTTTCCCATGAGACTCCCCAAATGTTGAAAATCGTAACTTCATTCCAAAACTATTCACTATTTTTCCTTCTTCAACATTAAAACAGCAATCTGCGCGGCCTCTTGCTGTGCAATCTTTTTACTTTTTCCATTTGCTCTAGCGTACTCTTTGCCCTCAATAAAAACACCAACTTCAAACTCTTTTTTATGGTCAGGTCCTCTTGAAGCAAGTACCTTGTACTCAGGAGTAATGCCAAATCGTGCCTGAGTAAGTTCTTGCAGTGTCGTTTTAAAATCACGGAACAGAGAATCAAGTGAAATCTCTTTGTAGTTTTCTTCAATCAATCCAATTGCTATCTCGTGTACTTTTTGCAATCCAGCTTCCAGATAAACTGCACCCATTATTGCCTCAAAAGCATTAGATAAGAGTGATGATTTTTCTCTGCCGCCATTATTATCTTCTGCGTTTGAGAGTAGTATATAATCTCCTAAACGCAACGCTCTAGCCAATTTATCAAACCCTGTTTCATTGACTAAAGAAGCTCGTATTTTTGAAAGATTTCCCTCATCAGAATTTTTAAACTTCTTAAAAAGGTACTCACCCACAACTAAATCAAGTACCGCATCGCCTAAAAATTCTAAGCGCTCATTATCGTAGGGCTGTTTATAACTTTTATGTGTCAGCGCTTCGATAATGAGCTTTTTATCTTCAAACTCATACCCTAAATCTTTTTCTAATGTTTCTACATTTTTATGCATAATACCCTCATTTTTTTTCTTACAGTAAATCTTTTGCCTTTTGAGCTGCCTCTTTGGCTAAAATATCACACCGTTCATTCTCAACATGACCATCATGCCCTCGCACCCAAATAGCATGAATTTTATGCCCACGAGCAACTTCTATATATTCCCGCCAAAGATCCGGATTTTTTACTTTTTTAAAATCCCTTTTAATCCAATTCACGAGCCACTCATTAATGCCCTTCACCACATACGAAGAGTCTGAAATAATATCAACTTCACAAGGCTCTTTTAAAGCCTTAAGCCCTTCAATGGCACCTTTTAGCTCCATTCTATTGTTAGTAGTGTGCAACTCAAATCCAGAGAGTTCCCTCTCTTTATCACCAAATCTAAGTATAACACCATACCCACCAGGACCAGGGTTGCCTAAAGCACTTCCATCACTGAAAAGAGTTATTTTCTTCACTAAATTCCTTAACAAAATCTTTACTTAATGTATACTCAACCATAGCACTATCAATGGCATGGCATGTAGTACAACGGTTAAATGCAAAAGGGTAACTCCCTTTACATTTCTTACACACATACTCAAAACTTAACGTCGCATTTGCACGTCCCTCTAAGCCTATCAGAACATCTAATTCAAATATAGAACTTCCATCTGAGAGATTTACATCTCCTCTTGCACTATAGAGTTCTTTTAAGTATCTACTCTTTGCAATTATATCTAAATTCAAATCTTTTGAGTCCATTCTCCAGAGTACTTCGGTAAGAAGCTCAGCATCATCAAGATTAAAATTTTCCCATGCCAAGGAGGGGTTTACACGAAAAAGGTACTCAAAAGTCATAAAGGCTAATTTTCCTGATTTTTGATAAAGATTTAGTAGTTGTTGCGCTTTTTCATCTTCACCAATAGTATTATCATTTAAAAGTGCTAATGCACTCAAGTATGCCTTATCAAGCAGTATATCTTCATTAAGCTCATCAAGAGGTTCTAAAACATCAATAGCAGCCTTATAATCCCTCATATACTCATAAACAAGTAAAAGATAGTGCAGTGCTTGAGGCGTCCTTGGATTATACTTTAGTATCTCTAAAAACATTTGATGAGAGCGCTCTAAAAAACCTGCCTTAAAATAAGTTTTTCCAAGTAAGAACATAGTTTCATAAAGATCTTCTTTTGATGTCACAGCAAGAATTTCATTATATATCTCTATACTTTTTTCATAATCACCATTTTTAGAGTAAGATGCTGCAAGTAACATCCACGATTTACGAGAGAGTTCCCCGCTTGAAATAAGAATTTTAAGTTCATTTTTTGTAGGTAACGTACGGAATTGCTGTAAAAATTTATCGAGATGGCTATTATCTTCCTTTCGTCTATATCTGCTCCACCAATATGAAAAAAATGTAATTACAAAGATAATAGTAAAAAAAATGATGATTGAAAAAAGAGGGTCTCTAAACCCAATGTAGAACATATCCATTAGTCATACACCACAATAGCATAATCATTTTTTAGATTATAAAAAGTTGCCTCGGGAGTAAGTTCCAAATCCTTAAGTTTTGCTAACTGCACAAGAGAATTTTTTGAGACTTTAATTCCATTTTCTCTAAAAAATTTGCGTATATTAACAAATTTAATATCTTCAACAAACTTGTATTCAAACTCCCTGTGCAAGGACATTTTACCACATGAGAACAGATGTTCATTAACATGTAATTGATCTGAAGCGTACTTTATGGGGAGGTGTCCCGAAAGATCAGTTAAAACCTCTTCAATATGCTCATGTTTTTGAGGAAGAGTATTTTTTTCTATAAACAAATATTTATTATTGAGTTTAAGCGTAGGGGTATTTTTCCAATATTTATATGCTGGATTAGAGATACCCAGCTTCACATATACTTCACGCCACAACCAAAATGAGTTCAGTGTGTTTGGAAGATATGACATAAAAACTCCTAAAAAACTATATTAAATAGATTATATAATCTTTTGCTAAATAGTTTTATTAAGAGTTCAAAAAATCTATTAAAGAATTGCAGTAACTGCTTTTGTCACAACAAAACCACCAAGAACTAGCCAAATAAACATTGAACCTGCTGTATAAATAGGTGCAAGTCCAAGTCCTTTAAATTTTGCGAAAATCGTTCCCATACCGAGAGCTGTCATTGCCATTGTTAAAAGGAAAGTATCTATTTGGTTAATTGTTCCAACAATTGCGTGTGGAACCAAGTCAAGTGAGTTAAATCCTGCCATACCAATAAAATAAACTGCAAACCAAGGAATAACAAGTTGCAATTTATCGCCTGCTTTACCAGACTTTTTCGCTTGCATAGAGAGATAAATTCCTAACAAAATTAGCATTGGAGCAATCATAATAACACGCGTCATTTTAACAATAACCGCAGAGTTTGCCATCTGTGTGTGGAGTGCTTCTGGAGACATTGTTACGCCACCTACAGTTATGATGTCGTGAATAGCTTTTGTTGGAATAGACGCAGGAACGGCTACAACCTGTGCAACTTCATGAATTGTACCACCAGTATAAATGCCAAACTGCTCAGGTGTCATATGTAAGAACCCTTGTGCTGGTTCAATAATAGATGCATATAAAACAGGATACAAGAACATTGAAATTGTTCCAAAAAGAACAACCATAGAGACTGCAACCGCAGTCTTATACCCTTCTGCTTTTAGTACAGGTTCTGTTGCCAAAACTGCTGCAGCACCACATACCGCACCACCAGCAGCTGTAAGCATAGAAGTTTCTCTATCCATTTTAAATGCTTTTATCCCAAGATATGTTCCGAGTAAAAAAGTTGTTGAGAGCATAATAAGTGAAACTGTAAATCCACTCAAACCTACATCCATAATTTGTTGAAAAGTTATACGAAAACCATAGAAAACAATTGCAAAACGCAATATTTTCTTTCCTGAAAATGTTATACCTGTCCCCCATGCACTTGGAATATGATTATGCAGAGTATTTGCATAAAATATACCAAGAACAATACCAATTACAAGTGGAGAAATCCCGAGTGATTTGAAAAATGCGATTTGCGCAATAGCAGTTGCTGCTGCTGCAAAAATTGCAACAAAAATGATACCAGAAATAGTACCTTGCCTATTTTCTTTTGAAAATGCCATAGATTACCTTTTATTGAAATAAGAAAGAATTATAGCAAATTTTTATGATACTTTTACTGAACAGCTAAATTTAATTCCAGATTTACAAAGCCTCTTTCACTCTGAACTTCCCTTATTGCCTTACTTAAATGAATTCTGTCAAGTGGTATATTTTTCTCTTTATCCAAATACCTTACTAAGTTTTTCACCCTTGAATTAGCTAAATTCTTAAGCGCGGATTTGTCAACTTTCATCATTGATACACATGCTGCAATAAGTTTTTTTCTATACTCTTTACCTGCTTTGGCTCGTAGTGTTTCTAACTCTTTTTTCTTTGAGTTATCTAAGTAAATTTCTTCAAGCATATCAAGAGTCATTGCACTTTGATGCTCATCTCTGTTTTTAAGCCCACTTTTTTGCAAAACCAAAGCTATAAGTTTCTCTTTTTGAAGTGCAACTTTATCACTCTGTTTATCATATACACCCTTGACTTTGAGTAGTAACTTAGGTCTTTTTAGCATTATTTTTGCAAGTCTATCCATCTTTTCTCTTTGCATTGGAGAAATATCACTATGACCAACTTCAAACGCAACATACTCCAAATCATCACTATTTATACCAAGCATAGCACCCAAAAATTTGAATGGTGCGGTCACCGCACGTGTGATTAAATTTGTAAAAGTGTTCCAGACCAACTTGCCATATTTAAAATCTGGTTTATCTACATCCCCATCAATTGGCATATCAATATCTATAACACCTTTATCATCTTCTAAGAGCCCAATAACAAAACCCAAGGGAAGATGTGTAGCATTTTCATCTTTTACTTCATTACCTAGCTCAATTTTCTTAATTACAATGCTATTGCTTGCTTTTAGTTTTGCATCTCTAATGTCATATCCAAGATCTAAAAAGAGTTTTCCAGAGTCTATCTCATAACCCGCGAACTCTGCGCTATATCCACTCATAGTAGTCAAATCCAGATTTTTAAAATTCATATTTATATCAGTAAATTTTTTAGGGTTCAAGCCATCAATGCTCCCTTGTATACGAGTAGAACCATATTTATCAATATCTCCATGAAGATTTATTAACGTATGTTCACCTTTCATGTTTGTAAGTGAATAAATCACTCCATTTAAATTATGAATATTAGTTTTAAATTTTATTGGTATTGAGTAATCTTGAAACTTTGCACTTCCCAAAGCAACGGCAATTTTATCTATTTTAACAGGAAAATTACTCTTAGCCCCTTTTGTCTTTTTCACTACTTTTCTCTTTTTCTTAGTAGTTTTTTTCATAAGCTTTGAAAAGTTCAATACTCTATTTTTATCTATCTGTGCATCTAAGTAAAAAGAGTTTATACCAATTTCATCTATATGGAATCTATTTGGAAATAGTTCTAAAGTATAAGATTTCACACCAAGAGAGTTTAAAGAAAAAAGCAAACTATTTTCTCTTCTATTATTAATAAACAAAGAGTCCAATTTTAAAGAGCCCTCTAAGTCTAAATCTGGAGCGTTCTTGTTTTTTTCATATTTTGTTGTTCCTTTTGCCGAAAAAAGTCCATCTTCAATACTTAAGTAGCTACTCTCTTGTAAATAAGGAGTAAGCGCTTTAAGTGAAATTTTCTTAATATCAAAACTGCCTATCTGCTTTAAAGGAGAAGCTCTCAATTTTCCTTTTGTGCTAACTAAGCCTTTTTTATCTATTTTAAAACTTGTATCATACTTGAGCCACGAACCTTTTTTAGAATTTATGTCATAAAGAGTAATATTTATATCATTAAGAGTGTTTGTTGCTGTTTTAGCAAGCATTCTATCTTTAAAAGTAACATTAGAAGAGGTGAGTGAGATTTTTTTCACCAATAATGCCAAGGTACTATTTTTATCCCTTGGTGTAGTTGCAGCTTTTTTCTTACTTTTAGGCAGCGTCACTTTTAAGTACTCTGTCCAATCAATTTTATTAGTTTTAGTGCGAGAGAGTGCAACATTGAGCTTATTCAGTGCAATTTGTGCAATGCTTACTCTATTTTGCAATGGCACTGCGTTTATATCTGTAACAGTAAAAGATTTAAGAGTAAATATATTTTGTGGAGCATTTTTTGGCTTTATTCTCAAATTATTCATGCGTATACTTGCGTTTTTAATCTCTGTTGCGTTTATATCACTACTATTAAAACTATATTGTGCATGTAAATATATTTTTCCATCTGCGACTTCAACATTTAACATATTTTTTACATATTTCCACTCGGTATAGAGTTTATTTGCTTTAAAATCCAAACTTCCTGAAGTAGCAAAAGGTCTGTAATGTTTTATCTTAGATTTAAAGTCAACAAAGCCATTATCGTTCATAGTTGCATAAAAGCGAATAGTACCTTTTGGATTTTTATTTTGTTCTGTATCAATATTCTTAATCTTTAAACCAATATTTTTCATACCAAATCTAAATACTTGAGGGAGTGTGTAATCACTAAACGCAGCCCTACCCTCTACAATGCTTATAGTATCAATTATCACTCTAGGCATCTTAAAAGAGCTACTACTGCTCTTTTTATCTACCACTTTTTTATCTTTTTTGAGAATATTGAGCACATTCCATGTTTTGTCTTGATTTCTTACTAAATTTATTTTAGGATTTTTTATCTCAAAAAGATAAATATGCACTGCACCCATAAAGAGAGAAGAGGGATTTACATTTAAGGTCATAGATTCAAAAGAAAAAATTGCTTTTTTATTCAAATCATCTATTTTTACATTATGAAGTTCTAAGTTAAATACAAATGGATTAAAATATACTTTTGCAATACTAACTTTTGTATTTGTATTCTCTTGTAAGATTTTAACAAGTTGGGGCTTGAGGACTAAGGGGAGGACAATAAATCCTATTATTGCATAAACAATAATAAAATATAAAAAAAACTTTTTAATTTTACCTAACAAAATAAACTCCACAAATAATATATTTGTAAAGTTTATCTTATAAATTGTTAAAAAAGAGTTATCTCGCTTTGTTTAAGATATCTTCTTTTGGAAATGCAAAAGTTGTTTCTCTATAAATAGAGATTATTTTATCAGGTTTTCCATTTTTATCCAATGCATACGCATGAATTTTAATAGGGATTAGAGTATCTTTTCTTTTATTATCAACAAGCACATCACTTGTTACAAGTGTTACAATTTTTTTCTTCTTAACACTTGGAACAACTCTAAAAGGTTCTGAAGGTTTCATAATCTTAATAGTACCATGAATATTTTTTGGCACTTCAACCGAAAAATAAAATTTCATTGGTTTTTCCTCAGTATTTTGCAATAAGAAAATATATGAATTTTCAACTTTAAATTTATGATTAGGCATAGATTTTAGGTCATAAAGTCTAGTTCCCTTATTGATATTTAAAAGCATATGCTCTTTTGTTGAACTCATATACGCTAATGCAACCATTAAGATTACTAAAATACCCATGTAGCCTAAAATTTTAGGACGGAAATATTTAGTTTTACCTTTTCTCTCTACAATCTCATAATCGCTTGACCATGTAACAAGAGATGGCTTACCAAGTTTTCCCATTACTGTCGTACAAGCATCCACACACTCAAGACAGTTAATACACTCAAGCTGTAACCCTTGACGAATATCAATGTGTGTAGGACAAACTGTTACACATTTTTCACATGTTGTACACTCTGCACTAGGATCCATCGCCTGCAAATCTTTTTGTTTTGTAACGAGTTTTTTATGTACACCATGATCATCTTCATAAATTTTACCACCTCTATGCTCATCATAAAGTGCCATAACTGTATGTTCATCATATAAAACAGACTGAACACGAGAATAAGGACAGACGTAAATACAAAAGTTTTCTTTTAAAATAATAATGTCATAAACCAAAAATGCAGCAATACCTAAAACAAAACCAAGCATAGTACCATGTTCAGCAGGGTGTTGCAGATATTGAAAAAATGTCTCTGGTGGAATAAAATACCACATAAAGTCAGCACCAGCTAAAAGTGCTAGAGCAGTCCATAAAAGAATGGCAATAGCTTTTTTTACCTTATTTTCAGTAAGAGACATATCAGGATCTTTTTGTTTATTTCCAATACGTTTGCGCAAATGTAATAATTTTGTTTCAATCAAATCACGATAAATTACACGAAAAGTTGTCTGAGGGCAAACCCATCCACAAAATACACGACCACCCATAACTGTCATACCAAAGATGGTAATAAACATTAACATCAGTAAAAATGGCATAAGATAAAGCTGTTGCATATCAAACTCAACAAAAGCAAGATCAAGCTTCATTTTATCAAAACTCAATAAAAAAAACTGATGTCCATTAATATGTATCCACGGTAATATAAGAGCAACTGCTGTTGCTATAGCGTATGCATAATAACGCTTAATTCTCCAAGGTTTAGGAATCTCCATTCCTTTCTTGTCTTTACTCATTTTTTTCTCCTCTTTTTATTGTGGGCAGACAATAGTACTTATGACTTTCTCTTCCGCATTATCTCTGTTTTCTGGTACTAGTGAACCAGAAGCAACCTGCTTTAGCTCACGAGATTCGATGTAGTCTTTAAGTGAACTTCTACTTACATCTAAAAGGCGAGCCATTTCACTAACGCTTTTTCCTTCTCTTATATAAGCAAGCAATTCACTAATGTATACATCAAATTTAGAACTTGACTTACTTCCTTTTGGACGACCAATTACACGCTTAGCATTCTCTTGCAGCTTTTGACGTAGTTGATCCATCAAGCCGAGTATCAACATCGCACTACTTTGTTGGGACATAATAACAGAATGTTTTATAAAATGGACTTTATATTCATTTTTTAGTAAACAGCTTGCCATCTGTACCAAATCTTCCATATTGGTGCTCAAAACCCATACATCATAAACCAAAAGTGTTACTTTAGAATGTGATTGAAAATACTCTGTCACATCCCGTCTCTCATCTAAGCGTTTATTTTGTGATGTATGGTCTAAAAACTCTTCATCAATAGTAAGACCATTTGCAATTGCGTAAGAATCCACATGCTGTAATTGTTCATGTGCAGCAAGAAAGTTTTTATCTGGGCGGATATATGCTATAACCATGGCGACAAAACCTCTCTATTTCTTAAATTTCATCGTCATTATAGCGACTTATGACGAATAAAGTCAATTAATCTAAGCTTTAATTCGTCATAGATTAGGAATTGTTACCAACCTATGCCTAAACCTACTACATACCTTCTATCTTCAAGCTGTCCCAACTCAGAGCCGAGTTGCTCTTGATATGTTGCAAATTGGAGTTTTAAAATGGCTAATTGCATATCAAATCCTGCTGTATATGCACCCTTATAAAGTCCTGCGTTTAGTGTTGCCATAAACCATGAGTTGTCAAGCAGTCCTAAACTGGCACCTGCACGAAGATGATTCATTACATCATAGCCGATATCGGCATTGTCATACTGATCTTGAGATCTATATGGATTATAATTACGGACCCGTGCCTGTTGCGAATTAAATATATCTACATAATCAACATCAAATTTTAAAGAGTTTGACCAAGAGATTTCAGGAGAAATTGAAGCTCCAATATTTACACTAAGAGGTTGTGAACCATAGGCATCAAAGGTCATATTTCCTATATTCATCACACTTAAACCAAGAGCTGGGTTCCATGTTTTATTTGAAAATTCATACAATGCACCAACATCGACTCCAAAACCAGAGTTATCCACTTCGTATGTATCTTGCAAATATTGTACAATATCATCTTTATGCTGCGTCACCTCTCCAGTATCTAAACCAGCTTCATATGATTTTTGTTTTATATATTTTACAGTTACACCTATTGTCACAGCGCCATTGAGTGTTCCTCCTAAAAAATCGCTATTTATTCCATTGTATTTCTTTGCACTTGCTAAGAATAGCCCTCCATAAAGTCTACTATGTGTCTCTAGTATTCCATTTGCTCCTCCATTATTATGAGGAATAAAGTTTACATCAGAAGCTGCTAAAATACCAAAAGAGTAGGCTATATCATTCTGAGCGTGAAAAGAGAACGACGTGTAGTTAGATACATTAACATTAAATGCTTCTCCTGAATACTTGTTCGTCACAGCAAGTATCTCATCAGTCGTATCTGCATTATTCAAATCATCTGTAAAATTTTTAATATCTTTAGATCCAGAAACACTCAGTCCAAGTATCTCCGCTTCAATACCATGACTCTTTTTAATTTTTATGATTCCAGCAGGATTGCTAAAGATAGATGAGGAGTAACCGCCAATTGCAGTATTTGCTCCCCCCATACTCATAATACGTGGATCTTTATATAAAAACTCTTGTGTTGACATATCTGCATAGAGCAGACTACTAAGTGCAATAAGTGATAATGGTAATATTTTTTTCATATTCTCTATTCCCTGCCTATTTTTGTAAATAATCTATAATATTTTGAATTGTAACATTGCCATCACGACTATTTGTTATTTCTTCTTTAAAATCTGCAATACTACTAGCAACGTCATCATTGCCAGCAACGGCACTAATAGTATCAGCACCATTATTTATAGTATCTACAAGTAGTTGGGCAATTCCCATAGTAGTGTTTTTATCTATTAAAACAGGACAGGCATAGCAATTAGCTGCCGCAGAATCACTCATATTAATGGAACCGTCTGAGTTTTCTATATCTGTACAAGCTGTTTTACTACCATTTTCATCACAATATCCATCTGTAATTATTGTTGTATTGTTTGCATCTTGTTGTGAATTTTTTGCCAATCTATAAAAAACTTTAGTAGCTCCATTTTCATTATAAGTAATATTTAAAGCGGTAAATGGATTGCCACTAATATTTATATCGGTTGCGGTTATATTACTATCACTGTAGCCTGATGTTGTTGCCCATACCAACGCCTCTAAACTCGCACGCATATCATCAGGAGTATCACCTGATTTAGAATCTATAGAATTAACAAGCGTATCTACATTTCCCGTCAAGTAAGTAATTGTATTTGCAGCTTTAATAGTCTCATTAAAACCTATATAAAGGCATGCATTTGTTAATCTCGAGTCATCTTTTGCATCAAGATTTGCCATAGAACACAACTTAATAGCTGAGGCATTACCACCAGCTTGTATTGCATTTAAAAAGTAGCCATTAGCCTTAGATAAAAGAGGCAGAGAGTTCCCTCTCTTTTTTGCTTCAACACTTGTTAAGAAAGAGGTAAATGCATCTCTATTATCTGCAGAATTAATAAGCATATCAGCAATATCACTCACACTATAGCCTGATTTTCCCATGTATGCAGCAGCAAGGTTCATATCTAAATCACTTTGTGTATATGCTGTAGCACATTTTCCCTGCAAATCAGAAATAGCACTGTCATATCTGCCCTCATCAATAGCTTTTTGTATATCTATTCTACAAGTTGTATTGTCATTTCCACAACCAGAGAACATCACGGCAACCGCCACCAATGATGCTGAAAGAATTTTTTTATACATAATTTTTCCCTTTTTTTAATATGAGTATTATATCAAATAATTTTTTAATTCTAATAAAACAGACAAAGCCATATTTATGTTCTTATAAGATAAAATAGCAATAACTATTTTCTATAAAAGATTTGACACATGACAACAAAACAGTACATTTTAGAAACCATCAAAAAACGTCCACTTATTATAGACGGGGCTATGGGTACACAACTCCAACAACGCGATGATCAGATTCCCAAAGAGGCTTGGCAAGGGAATGAGGGGTGTAATGAGCTTCTTAATGTAACTGCTCCAGAGATTATGAACGATATATTTCATGCCTATCTTACAGCTGGTGCAGACCTCATCACGACCAATACTTTTGGGTCATTCGCTTGGGTTTTAGAGGATTACGGCATAAAAGAGCGTGCTTATGAACTCACTCGTGCAGGTGCAGAGTTAGTCAAAAAGCAGTGTGAAAAATTCTCAACTCCAGAGCATCCTCGTTTTTGTTTAGGCTCTATTGGACCAGGAACAAAACTTCCATCTTTAGGGCATATTGCTTACGATGAGATGTATGAGGGTTACACTGAATTTTGTTTAGCACTTATTGATGGTGGGGCAGATATTTTTCTTATAGAAACAGCTCAAGACCCATTACAGATAAAAGCAGCACTTCACGCAATCCAAGAGGCGAATAAACAAAGAAGCACCAATATTCCCATCATGGTCTCAGTAACCATTGAACTTAGTGGAACAATGCTTATTGGAACAGATGCACAAACTATTGCAACGATTATGGAGCCTTTTGATATTTTAAGTCTCGGTTTTAACTGTGGAACAGGACCGGAACAAGTACGCAAACACGTAAAAACACTAAGCGAAGTGTGGCATAAACCCATAAGTGTTCATGCAAACGCAGGACTTCCTCAAAACCGTGGTGGATATACCTATTACCCTATGGGACCAGATGAGTTTGTAGAGCAACAAAAGAAATTTCTTGAATATGACGGAGTAAGCTTTTTAGGTGGCTGTTGTGGGACTACTCCTCAGCATATCCGCGCACTTGTAAACGCAGTCACGTCCATCACACCAAAAGTACCAACAGGTTCGCATCCAACTTCCATCGCTTCACTCTTTAACACCGTAGAGCTAATGCAAAAACCAGCTCCACTACTTATGGGCGAGCGCTCAAACGCAACAGGTTCAAAAGCCTTTCGTGAACTCCTTTTAGCAGAAGATTATGAAGGTACACTCTCGGTTGCACAACAACAAGTGCGTGCAGGTGCGCATGTACTTGATGTCAATGTTGGCTTTGCAGGGCGAGATGAAACAAAAGATATGAACGCAGTTATGGCACTCTATGCACAAAAAATTGCCATTCCACTTATGCCAGATTCAACACAAACAACAGGGCTTGAGACGGCACTTAAGCATATAGGTGGTAAGCCTATTTTAAACTCTGTAAACCTTGAAGACGGAGAAGGTAAGTTTGATGCTGTTTGTTCTTTAGCGAAAAAATTTGGTGCTTCACTTGTCTGTCTAACCATTGATGAGATTGGAATGGCAAAAACAGTGGAGAATAAACTTGCAGTTGCCGATAGAATCATAGACCTTGCAACAAATCGCCACGGCATTAAAAAAGAAGATTTAGTCTTTGATGTGCTTACCTTTACACTTGGAAGTGGAGATGAGGAGTATTGGGAAGCGGGTATAAACACCATTGAAGCCATTAGACAACTTCGTCAAAAACATCCAGAAGTTGGTGCAACACTTGGTCTCTCAAACATCTCATTTGGACTTGACAAAGATGCAAGACCATATCTTAACTCTATGTTTTTACACCACTGTGTCCAAGCGGGACTTACCTCAGTCATCATTAATGTAAAACACATTATTCCTCTGAATAAAATTCCAAAAGAGGAACAAGAGATATGTGATGACCTCATCTTCAACCGTAAACCAAATGGAGAAGCCCTTTTCACATTTATAGACCATTTTAGCAAAAAAGAGGCAGTCGATAACGATGCTGTCGATGAAGAATACCTTGCTATGAGTGATGAAGAAAAAATTGCTAAACTCCTAATGGATGGAGATAAAGATAGAATGATTCCTCTTGTAGAAGAGGCACGTCACAGAATAAAACCTGAAATTATTGTCAATGAAATTCTCATCGATGCTATGAAAGTTGTCGGTGAGCTCTTTGGTTCAGGGCAGATGCAACTCCCCTTTGTACTCCAATCGGCAGAGACGATGAAAAAAACAGTAGATCATCTTAACCCTTACCTTCCAAAAGTCGAAAAAGCAGTAGATACAACACTTATTCTTGGAACAGTAAAGGGTGATGTTCATGATGTTGGAAAAAACCTTGTAGATATTATTCTCTCAAACAATGGTTTTAAAGTTATTAATCTTGGCATTAAAGTAGAACTAGATAGTTTCTTAGAGGCACTTGAAAGCTCAAACGCAACAGCACTTGGATTTAGTGGACTTCTTGTAAAATCTACACAAGTTATGCTTGAAAATCTCAAAACATTACAAGAAAAAGGGATAAAAATACCTATGCTTTTAGGTGGTGCTGCTCTTACTCGCTCATTTATTGATGACTTTTGCCGTCCTGCTTATGATGGTCCTATATTTTACTGTAAAGATGCCTTTGATGGGGTAACTGCTATGAGCCGAATAGAGGCTGGAAATATGGATACAAACCTCCATCCAGATGCTCCAGAAGTAGAGAGAAAAGAGGAAAAAGAGTATATCATCCCTCCATTTGAAGAGATAAAAATGCCTTCTCGTGATGTACCTGTACCTACACCACCATTTTGGGGAAGACGCCAAATAAAACTCACTTCACAACAGGTAGAGATGGCATTTGAGTGGATAAACCACAAACTCCTTTTCAAATCTCGCTGGGGTTACTCTTCTAAAGGAATGGGCAAAGAGGCATACCAAAAACAACTTGATGAAGTTGTATGGCCAGCATATGAAAAACTCAAAAAACGCTTTATAGATGAGAAACTCTTTGAGCCTACCATCTTGTATGGTTACTGGCCATGTCGTAGTGATAACACCTCCCTGCTTATTTTTGATGAGAGTGAAGGGTGGTTCAATGATGAAGATGTAAATCGTGAACCACTTGATCAGGTCATAGGACGTGCGGAAGAGATTTTTAATTTTCCAAGACAGCGTAAGAAACCACATCGCGCACTCAGTGACTTCTTTCACGCTGATCGCCATGATGTCATTGCTCTTACTTGTGTAAGTGCGGGAGAAAAACTGAGTGAAGCTGAGAGAGAAATTTATGAAGCTGGAAATTATACTGAATACTACCAGTTCCACGGTCTTGGTGTAGAGCTTGCAGAAGCATTGGCAGAGATTGCCCACAAGCAAATACGACTCGACCTAGGCATCGCAAAAGATGAGGGAAATACCTTGGCAGACGTGCGAATGAACCGATACCAAGGAAGCCGCTACTCTTTTGGCTATGCAGCTTGTCCAGATTTAGAGTTAAACCGTCCACTCTTTAATCTTTTAAAACCAGAAGAGTTTGGTATTGAACTTAGTGAAACATTCCAAATTCACCCAGAGCAGTCAACCTCAGCACTTGTAGTCTATCATCCTGATGCTACTTACTATAATGTGTAAAAAGAAAAACTTAATTTTATACGCACATGAGAACAGGAATCTGTTCACATAAATGTAGCGTATACTCTCCAGGTTATAATGCACATGCTCTCAAATGGGATTCGTGTCTACAAGAGTTCTCAAGTACATCCAAAGAATTTATATCTTAAAATATACTATGTTGTTTAATTATAGTCATATTTTACTACTGTTAATCCTTAATATAGCTCTTATGGCTAACGATACTAATGGAGAATGCTATATAGATAAGGCATATAATCTAATTTCAGACCAAGTGGTTGACTCTTCAACCTATATTGATGACTCAATTTATAATATGCTTAAAAATCCAGATACTAACACAACAATACCTATAGTTAAAAAAACAGTTCCTAAACAAACATCTATAGATAATTTTTTTCGTACTAAAAAATTTACTGATGAGACAGATGAAACTTATGTCTCTGTAAAACTAAATTCAACTTTCAATGCTAAAGAGACCAATAGCTTCAACATAGGAGTAAATGCACGAATTCCATTAAGTAAAAGTACCAAAAAATACAACCTTTTTATAAATGGCTTAAAAAAAGATGTCACTAACAATCCTATAACTAACCAATTTAACAAACAAGCTGGAACAGAAATAGGAGTAAACTATTTTGCTCCTATTTTTCATAAAATACAACCACGATATGCTCTTGGTATAAATGGGCTCAATATATTTACTATTGCAAGATATTCAATAGAAAAAGATCTCTACTCGTGGAATATTTTATCGGCTCAAGAGTTCAAATACTCACTTAAAAACTTGTTTGAAGAGGAGACAGATATATATTTTGACAAGCACTTATCTGATTCTAGACTCTTTAGGATAAGTCTATTGCGTGCAACTCAAGAAAAAACCTCAGGTATGGATTATAGTCTTGTACTGCAACACTATTGGGTTTTAAATAAGACGGCTGCTTTAAACTTATCCCAACTCTTTTCTGGAAATACCCAATACAAGTATAAAACAAAAAAATATAGAGGTATCACTAACTACACAACGGCTCTAAGTTTTCGTAAAACAGCTTTACGAAAATGGTTTTATTATGGAATCACACCGAGTGTCAACTTCAACAAGGAGCATAATTATCAAGCGAATTATGAATTAAATTTTTATCTCGAATTTTATTTTGGACATTTAAAAAAGTAGCTCCCTTTGGACTGTAGCGTTACCAAAAAAAAGTATTCCATCTACTTTTGCATCATACAAAATATTATTACTGTCTAAAACAAAAGTTACTTTTGCCGAGCCACCTTTTAAATAATCTTTTTTAAGAATTACACTATATTTATACTTTCCATCAATTATACTGACTAAGTGTACTATTATACCCTCTTGGGTATCTTTACTGCCAGTAGCCTGAAGCAATTTTGATTCACCAATCTTCATATTTAGTAAATTATTTTTTTTATTAAAAAGAACACTTACCATATCATTATCATATACTTTATCTAATATCTTTGTAGATTTTTCATTAATGAACTTACTTCTAGTCTTTCTTGCAGAAGAAAAAACATTATAGATTGGCTCTTCCCTCTTTTCTTCTTTATATTTAGTAACAATAGTTTTGTTATGATCATAATCAAATGTATACACTTTTGTTTTATTATAATCTTGGGCAGTTTCTTGTGCAATATATTTTAGGGGAAGTAGTTGATTTTTTTTAACTACACCAATACTCTGATAAATGTATTTTTTATGTTGTGTTAAATAACCGACTATGCCTGTTCCATGACCAACAACTCTAATGTGATACTTTTTTCCATCATTACTATAGACAATAGAAGCTTCAGCAACTTTTCCAAAAATAGAAAGTTCACCAATATATTCCATATGCAAAGTTGATGCCGATAAACTTAAAGAGATAAATAATAAATAAATACTTTTCATGTCTATTATTTACTCTTTATCATACTTCGTAAAATTATTATGACGAATTACACTGTTTATCTCATCAATGTACGCCTGCCCTATCTCTGAGTATTTATCAAGTCCTTGCGTAATTATGAACGGGTCATTTGTCTCTAAACGCAGCTTACGGAGTTTAGCATAGGCTTTAGCCTTAGATATTAAGTCATAATAGGCTTTTATAGAGTCATCAATCGTATCAAATTTTCTCAGCCAAATAGTAACATTGCCCTCTCTTTGTTGCCCTGCTGCTATACGCTCTTGTTTTGGATCTGTACTCCACATCCCAAATATATTATTTGCTTCATTAAAAAAACGAGATGTTGCCCACGAGCTCTCCATGGCAGCTTGCGCAAGAGTAATACTTATAGGATGAGGCTTTAAACGAGCCAATAAATCTTCATCACTAGTAGCACCATACTCTTTTTTTAGAGATGCTATCTCCTCGGTAATACGAGCGTTTTTTATATCTTGTGCCACTCTTTTATAGCGCTGCATCAATTTTTTATGAACATTTTGTGTAGGAGGAACTACAAGATATAAAAAGCGCTTTTTTTTCGTTTGAATCGACATATCTTTGGGAACTACATGTGCTAAATACTTTGGTTTAAGAAGCTGCGTTTGAGAGACCTCATCTTGAAATGCCAATAGTAATGCCAATAAATAATCCATACAAACCCCAAAATAATTTAAAAAAATTATATCTTATAAAGCTTAATTAATGTAGAATTTTATAAATGACCAACAGTCGGTCATAAATGGAGGTTTCATGGCAATCATAGTAGATAAAGTCCAAAAGAAAAAAGATATTGCACTTGCTTGTAAAGATCTGTTTGTAAATAACTCTCTTAAAGATTTAACCATTGCAAAGATTGCTGCAAACGCAGGTATTAGCAAGGGGAGCATTTATGACTACTTTCAAAACAAAGAAGAGATAGTTTTTGAACTGCTCCGTCATATGATGCTTGAGCATGATGAAGCAAAAGAGCGTAAACTTAAAAGTGTCACTACTGCAAAAGAGAGAGTCAAAATATTTGCTGAGTTTTTCTACAGCGATGAAACAAAAGAGCTAAGAGAAATCTATAAAGACTTTATATCCATAAATCTTACAGCACCAAATGAGCATATAACAAGCTTTCAAACAGAGTGTGTAAATAGATACTTTAACTGGATGTGCAACATCATTCAAGATGGAATAGATAATCAAGAGATTATTCCAAAATCTATAGATATAGCAAAAGGGCTCTTTGCGCTTGGTGAGGGGATGTTTATTTCAAGTAGCATTACAAATACAATAGACGATTTACAAAAAGAGCTCAATCAAAACATAGAGACAATATTTTCTCTAATAGAGGTGAAAAAATGAAAACAAAACTACTACTACTTCTTCTGCCAGCACTTCTGTGTGCCGAAAATCTTCATGAGCTTATTAAACTCGCACAAGAGAAAAATGATATAGTCTTAGCAAAAAAATATACTCAAGATGCAAAAGCAAAAAGTGTCGCTGCACAAAAAAGTAACTATTTTCCTACTGTTGATTTAGGAGGATTTTATAAACGCGATGATGCAGTCTCTCCTTTTCAAGCGGGTGATGTCTACAGCGCATACGCAAAAGTAGCCGTTGACATCTATGATGGAGGCAGACGAGCTTCACAAGTTGATGCGAAAAAGGCATCTCTAAATGCTTCTAGTTTTGATACGGCTGCGTTTAGAAAGTCTCTTGCACTCAATATTACTAAAAATTTCTTTGCCATTAAGAGTCTTCAGGCTTCATTAAACGCAAGAGAAGAGGCACAAAAAGCACTTAAAGCCCAACTCGAACGCATAAAACAGTTTTACGATGTAAAAATGGCAACTTTAGATGATGTAGAGCGTGTGCAGTCAGATTTTGATACAAATCTTTACAATATGCAGACTATTCGTTTTCAAATTCTTTCTCTTAAATCCCAACTAGAGTTAAAAGTCGGTAAAAAAATAGGGACTTTACAAAACTCCAGCTTTAAAAAGCAACTTGAGGGAGATTATGCTCTACTTGAAACTATTAAGGCAGTAAGCGCACAGAAAAATGCCATAGAGTATAATGCAAACGCAGTAGAGAGTTACTACTATCCAAATATCCGTCTTGAAGATAAATACTCTCTCTACTCTTATGACAGACTAGATCCTTTAGCAGAAAAAATAGCAACACCACTTGATAAACAAAATGTCTTACTCATAAGCGCAAATATCCGTCTTTTTGACTTTGGCAGCCTTGCAAAAACAAAAGAGGCACTGAAGCTAAACGCAGCAGCACTTGCATCGCAAATAGAGTACCAAACAAAAGAGCAAAAGATGCAATACAATCTTGCCCTTGCAAGAATCCAAACAGCAAAACTCAAAATCACAAGTTCAAAAAGTGCGCTAAACGCAGCAACAAGTGCTTTTAAGACAATAGAGAAAAAATATAATGCTGGTATTGTTGATTACATCGTCTATCTTGATGCACTTACAAAAAAAACAAGCACAAAAGCACTCTATGAGAGTAGTTTAAATGACTTGGAAGTCGCTTATGCGATTTACTACTATTACAGTGGCAAAAATATATTAGGGGAGTTACAGTAATGAAAAAAATAGTCATAACACTATTCATGTTTGTGAGCCTTGTAAACGCAGCAGAGATTTATGCTACATTTATAGTCCATCCAATGAGAGATGCAAACCTTGCATTTATTGCAAGTGGAATCGTTGATAAAGTAGATGTAAGCGTTGGTAGCCATGTCAAAAAGGGAGAAGTTCTCGCACAGTTACAAAACAACGATATAAAAGCAATGTTAGCTGTTGCCAAGACTACTTTTAAATATGCTAAAAAAAATTATGAGAGACAGTTAAAGATTAAAAATCTCATTGATGAAGCAAAATTTGATGCAGTTGCAAATAGATACGAGAGTGCAAAAAATCAACTTGCCTATCAACAGGCACTCTATAACAAAACATTTCTAAAAGCTCCTTTTGATGGCGTTATATATGCAAAAGAGATTGAAAAAGGGGATGCTGTTAGTGGTATGATGCTTCGTACTGCGTTTAAAATACAAAGTATTTCAAAAAGAAAACTTCTGCTTAGCTTTGATCAAAAAAATAGAAATATTGTACATGTAGGAGAAAAGTTCAAGTATCAACTTGATGGCGATGGCAAAGAGTATTTTGGCACAATATCAAAGATTTATCCTAGAGCAAATTTTAACGATAGAAAAATAAGTGCTGAAGTAATTACAAAAGATTTTCTTCCTGGTCTTTTTGGAGATGGTTACATCATCTCAAATGCAAAAAAGTAGTCTTTTATGTATAAAATAGCAATAAACAGACCTATAACAACACTCATGTATGTTATGACATTGGTCGTTTTTGGATACTTGAGTTTTAAGAGTATGCCCTCTGCCCTCTTTCCAAACATTGACTTTCCCATAGTTACCATAAAAACCATCTACCCTGGAGCTGAACCAAGTACGATAGAGTCAGAAGTAACAGATAAAATAGAAGAAGCCATCTCTCAAATTGGTGGGGTTGATAGCATCACTTCAACAAGTTCAGATGGTGTTAGTGTTGTTATTGTCAAATTCTTTTTACAACGAAATATTGATGAGGCAACAAATGATGTTAGAGATAAAGTCTCTGCGGTTACACTTCCAAGAGAGGCAAGGACTCCACTTGTAAGCAAACTTGACATCGGTAGTGCGCCTGTCATTAATGTTTTTTTAACAGCAAAAAAAGATAGTCAAAAAAATCTTATGCTCTTTGCTGATGAGAAAGTAAAACCAGCACTTCAAAAGATTATTGGCGTAGGTGGTGTCAATATCATCGGTTATAGAGATAGAGAGATAAAAATCTTTCCAAATATCGATGCACTCAATAAATATGGTATTACTGTTTTAGAACTCAACAGAGATGTAGAGAATGAAAATGTGAAAATAGGTGGTGGTAAAATCATCACAAAAGAGCATAATTTTATTTTAAAAGTCCATGCTGATGCTATGAATGTCAAAGATTTACAAAATATAAAAATCAAAGATGGCATACGACTAAAAGATGTGGCAACTGTTGTCGATACACTGAGTGATGCACAAAGTTACTCCTCTTATAATGGAGTTCAGGGTGTAATGCTTGAGGTACAAAAAATTTCTGGAACAAATACCCTTGATGTTGTAAAGAGAGTAAAGGCCACCATTCCAGCGTTAAACAAACTTAGCGATGGAAGATTTGGCATAGATTTACTACAAGATACTACGCCATTCATCATAAATTCACTTAATGATGTAAAATTTGATCTTATTTATGGTGCTATTCTTGCAGCAATTATTATCTTTATATTTTTACGAAATATACGCATTACTTTTATATCTGCACTCTCTATTCCAGCATCAATCTTTGGTACTTTTGCTCTTATGAATGCTATGGGATATGATTTGAATAAAATGACACTTATTGGGCTTACACTTGCCATCGGGATTATCATTGATGATGCTATTGTTGTAATTGAAAATATTTACAAAAAGATGGAAGCTGGTATGGGAAAATTTGAAGCAGCTTATGAGGGTACAAAAGAGATGGCATTTGCTATTTTAGCGATTTCAGCAATGCTTCTTTCTGTATTTTTACCTGTTTCCAATATGAGCGGAATTGTTGGAAAGTTCTTTGAGAGTTTTGCTATGACAGTTGGCTTTGCCATCATTATCTCCTACACAATCGCACTCAGTTTTATTCCAAGCCTAAGTGCAAGAGTACTGCATAAGGGAGAGAGCCGTTTTTACAACTTTACAGAACCATTTTTTGTATGGTTAGAAAATATTTATGCATCTATTCTAAAGCTTGTACTGCGTTTTAGAATCTCTTCAATCCTTCTTGTGATTGCCCTTTTTATAGCTTCGCTCTCCCTCTTTCCTAAAATTGGTATGGACTTCATTCCAAAAGAGGATAAAGCAGAATTTGCTGTAAAAATAAAAGCCCAACCAGGTATATCACTCCAAGAGATGATACAAAAATCAAAAGCTGTAGAAGATAAAATAAGAGAGAACAAATATGTTGCGTTTACAACACTAAGTATCGCTTATGATGCAGCTAAAGAGAAGAACAAAGCACTTATTTATGTCAAACTTATACCAAAAATGAAAAGAGCAATAAAACAGGAGCAAATCATACAAAACACTAGAGATGTGCTCAAACCTTTCTCTAAAAATCTTTTTATAACGGCTGCTGCTATTCCAGATATTAAAGGTGCAGGGGTAAGTGTTCCTTATCAAATTGTACTCAAATCAGACTCCTTTGCCTCTTTAGAAAAGGCAAAAGAGAATCTTGTAGCCGCACTAAAAGCAAAAAAAGGTTTTGTGGATATTGATACAAATCTTGAAAGACCAAAACCAGAGTACAACATCACTATTCTTAGAGAAAATGCCAGCCTGCTTGGCATTAGTGCTACACAAATAGCCTCTGCTATTGCCACGGCATTTTCAAGTGATATTGCAATTTCACACTTTGAAGAGAAAGGCAAACAGTATGATATTACTCTGCGCTTTAATGATGCCAATAGAAAAAGTATATCAGATCTTAAAAAGATACAACTCCGTGCAAAAAATGGAGATTTAGTATTTTTAAGTGGACTTATAAACATCACAAAAGCATCTGCACAGGCTACAATATATCACTATGACAGACAAAGACAGGTAACAGTTTACTCAGACCTATTTGGACTCGATCTTGGTGGTGCTCTGAAATACACTCAAGCGAAAATAAACAAACTACTCCCAAAAGGTGTTACATATAGATTTACTGGTTTTGCTGAAGAGATGGGGAAAACGGCCAAAGCATTTGGTGTTGCGCTAGGACTCTCCGTCATTCTTATGTTCATTATTTTAGCAATTTTGTATGAATCACTTATACAGCCAATTATCATTATGTTTGCACTGCCACTAAGTATCATCGGGGTTATGCTGGCACTCTATATGAGCCACTTACACTTTTCTCTCTTTGTTATGATTGGATTTATGCTCCTGATGGGTATGGTTGGTAAAAATGCCGTCTTACTTGTTGATTTTGCCAATGGCGCAAGAGCAAAAGGAAAGAGTGCTGATGAAGCACTGCTCGAAGCTGGAGAGAAGAGACTTCGTCCAATTCTTATGACTACATTTGCTATGATCTTTGCAATGCTACCACTTGCACTAGGCGATGGAATAGGAAGTGAAACAAAAGCACCAATGGCAATCTCAATCATTGGAGGACTTTTAAGTTCTATGATACTGACACTTTTCGTAGTCCCTGCAATCTACAAACTTATCAACCCAATAGATACATGGCTAAGAAAATTTTATGAAGTTGGAAAAGTCTCATGACTTTTACCTTCTTCTATATGAAATCGCTTCTAAGATATGCTTTTTCTTTATAAGTTGTGATTTCTCCAAATCTGCAATTGTTCTAGCTACCTTTTGTACTTTTTTAATACTTCTAAATGAGAGTTTAAACCTATCAACTGCCATCGCTAGAACACTTTGTGCCTCAGCATCTAAGGTGCAATACTGCTCTATCTCTTTATCGCTCATAGCTGCGTTTAGACTTATCTGCCCTCGCCTTTTTGCAAAAATATGAGCTTCGACAACCATCTTGTGCATCTCTTTTGAGGAGTAACTTGCTTTATCATCAACATTTACATTTTGCATCACTACACTTAAATCTATTCTGTCTAAAAAAGGATCAGAGAGACGATTTTTATACCTTTGTATCTCTAAATCACTACATCGACACTCTCTATGTGCATCAAGTAAATTTCCACAAGGGCAAGGGTTCATAGCACCTATAAATAAAAACTTTGCAGGATACTCTACCTTTGAGTTTACACGAGAAATTCTAATTTTTCCATCCTGCATAGGCTCTCTTAAAGACTCTAAAACATTTTTAGAAAAATGCGGTAACTCATCGAAAAATAAAATACCATTATTAGCAAGTCCAACTTCTCCTATTTTTGCCTTATGTGAACCACCACCAAATATGCTCGCCATAGTAGAAGTATGATGAGGATTTTTTATGGCTCTTCTAGGGCTAAAAGAGGGTTCATCGCCTTGCAAAACTTCTAACTTGGCACTGTCTAAAATTTCACTTGCACTCATAGGCGGTAAAATATAACGCAATCTACTTGCTATCATACTTTTACCACACCCAGGGCTACCTTCAAAAATAATATTATGAAAACCAGCCGCTGCAATAAGAGCTGCTCTTTTTGCCACTTCCTGACCACGAACATCTATAAAATCTTCATCATACTCTTTCATATAATAGTACCGCTCATTAGCAATCTCATAGCTAGGGTAATCAATCTCTGACTTTTGAATACTTGGCTCAAAGTTTTCTTGATTTTTTAAAATTTCTACAGCTTCATTAAGATTTTTTACTCCATAAAAAGCAACATTTGGAATTTTTGATAATTTTTCCAAAGATTCATAAGGAACAAGTGCTTTAGAAATAAGTCCCTGATTTGCAAGAGAGAGAATGAGAGGATAGAGCTGAATATTCTCTTTTACGCTGCCATCAAGCCCTAATTCACCAAAAACGAACCACTCACCTAAATCTGTATCGACTGCGTTTAGTAAAATAAGTAACGCCATACTTAAATCAAATTGTGAACCAGATTTTGCAAGTTCTGATGGGGCAAGTAAAAAGGTGATACGTTTGGGAGGAAAAGTAAAATCATTACTTAAAAGTGCAGATTTGACACGTTCTTTTGACTCAGTAATAGCGGTTGATGCCATACCGACAATAGAGAAAGAGGGTAAACCTTTTGTGAGTGTTGATTCTACATCAACAACTTTTGCAGCGATACCCTCATATGTTGCACAACGGACTGTTTTCATACTATTTTCCTTTAAAAAAATAGTACACTAATTCTCAAAAAATATGCAACAATATGACATTTTGCCATATTATTTTTTCTGTTTTCTCTCTTTAAGCATTTTTTTGTACTCTTTTTCAAACTTTTTACGTCGTGAATAGGAAAGATGATCTATAAATAAAATCCCTTCAAGATGGTCTATTTCATGCTGAATAGCAATAGCAAGCAAATCATCTGCTTCTAAAATTTTGGTATTTCCATGTCTATCCTGATAATGTAGCGTTATCTTTTCATAGCGTGTGACATCTTCATAAAATTTTGGAACACTTAAACAACCCTCTTGATAGCTTGTCTCTCCAGACTTAGCCGTAATCACAGGATTAATTATCTCTAAAAGATTTTCAGGAGGTTGCTCACCATCTTCATTTGGAATATTTAGAATTAAGGCTCGAATAGGATAATTCACCTGAATAGCAGCAAGACCAATTCCATTTGTTTCAATCATAAATGGATGCATTGCATCTAAAAGTTTATGTAGTTTCGCATCAAAAGTTTTAATCTCTTTAGATTTATCTTTTAGACGCTTATCTGGATACTCAACAATTGTTAATTGCATATTTTTTTCACTCTCTTATTTTGCTCGTAATGATACGGCATAATCTAATTTTTTACTCTCGTATGCTTTTTCAACAGCATTCATAGCACTTACTACTATCTCTTCGACAGAATGTCTTGTGTCTATATCTGTTATTCCTATAGAAATTCGTAACTGTATCTCACGATCAGCTAGAAAAAAGTTGGAGTTAGAAACTAAATCACATAATCTTTCACTCGCTTTCTTTGCACTTGGAATATCCGTATGTTTTAACAACATTGCAAAAACTCCATTTCCATAATGTGCCACAATATCACTTCGTCTTGAGGTTTTAAGAAGTAGTCTTGCTATTGTTCGTGTCATTAAGGTAAGAGCTTTTTCATTAGTAATATTTTGTTTAAGCGTTTTAGAAAGCTCTATCATAATAAGTGAACTAGGGTGATTAAACTTAGATATAAGCTCTATCTCCTGCTCAATTTTTGTTAGTAAATAACGTTTATTATAAACCCCGAATTTATTGTCAAAGATAGTCTCATTTTCAACACTTTTCACAATTTTTGCAGTTGCATCATAAGAGTTTTTCATTTGAACACTTTGTGTCTTTAAAATTGAGTTGAGTTTTGAAACATCACCCTCTAAAATACTCACAATACCAATAGCTTCACTAATTTCAGGATCTTTTGCAAGCTCCTCTTTTCTTTTTTCAAGAATCTTTGTCATTAAAGACATATTTTTATAAAGATTTGCAGTAGTATTTAAAATATTTTTAATTGAAGAAAAGCCCTGTTTAAGACTCTTTTCTAGTTCTATGGTTGTCTCTGTATCATTACTCTCTTCAAGCTCTAACATATCATGAATTTGCTTGCGAACATTTTCACTTTTATCTTCTAAAAGTCTATCAAAATAGAGAGAAAAATTATTTGGGGTAGGAGGAAGGCTATCTGCTATAAGGGCATTTAAGACCTCTTTTGCGTAGATTTCAATATCACTAGAGACATTTGTGTCATTAAGAGTTTTTATGACAGGTACTTTTTGTGTATCATCAGCAATATTATCAATATTTCTTCGACTTCTTCGCTTTAGTGAACCTGCCATATTAACCCCTTACTCTTTGTCGTTTTTAATTAAAACTTCATCAATCATTCCGTAATCCTTTGCCTCTGCAGCACTCATAAAGTTATCACGATCTGTATCTTTTTCAATAGTTTTAGTAGTTTGACCTGTATTTTTAGCCAAAATAGCGTTAAGCTCTTTTTTCATACGTAAAATTTCTTCTGCTTGAATAGCTATATCTGTAGCTTGTCCTTGTGCCCCACCAAGTGGTTGATGAATCATAATACGAGCATGAGGCAATGCATAACGCTTACCTTTTTCACCAGAACTTAATAGAAATGAGCCCATTGAAGCAGCCTGACCTATACAAATAGTTGCTACATGTGGACGGATATAATTCATAGTATCAAATATTGCCATCCCAGCAGTTACAACTCCACCTGGAGAGTTAATGTAGAAATAGATGTCTTTTTCAGGGTCTTCTGCTTCAAGAAATAAGAACTGCGCCACTATTGTAGAAGCAACAGCATCATTCACCTCGCCGCTAAGCATAACGATTCTATCTTTTAAAAGACGTGAAAAAATATCGTATGAACGCTCACCACGTCCACTTTTTTCTACTACATAAGGAATGTAACTCATACTTTATGCTTCTATTTTTTCATTTAAAAGAGTTGATAAAACTCTATCTTCTACCATTGACATTTGGATTGCAGGAAGATAACCAGCATCTTTATATTGTTCATACGCTTTTTGTGGATCTTGTCCCATTTGCATAGCTTCATAGTAAATTGTTTGCATCACTTCTTGCTCTTCAACTTTAATACCCATATCTTGTGCTAATGCGTCAATAATAAAAGTTGCTTTTACACTTTGAATAGCATCATCACGGAAAGTTTCACGAAGCTCACTAAGTTTGTCTGCATTCTCACGAAGCTCTTTTATCTCATCTTCACTCATCTGGGATGCTTTTTTGTTTAGAGCCATATCAATCTCTTGTTCAACAACAAATTCTGGAAGATCAAAGTTGATTTTTTCTACTAATGTCTCTAAAAGTTTTGGTTTTAACTCTTCATTATAAAGTTTTGCAAGTTTTTCTTGTTCTATCGCTTTTTTTACTTCAGCTTGTAATTTTTCTAGACTTGCTTCTTCATCACCTTGTAAAAGTTTTTTTGCTAACTCATCATCAACAACAACCTCATCTTTTACTTTAATTTGATTTACTTTTACTTTAAACTCTGCAGCTTTACCAGCTAATGCTTCAGCACCATAGTTTTCAGGGAAAGAGACAGGAAGTGTAACTTCTTCATCACGCTTTACACCAATAAGTTGTTCTTCAAATCCAGGAATAAATTGCCCTGAACCAAGAGTAAGCTCAAAGTTTTCACCTTTTCCACCCTCAAAAGCTTCACCATCAATAAAACCTTCAAAATCAATAACAGCTACATCACCCTCTTTCATTTTACGGTTGCGTTTAATATCAACTAAAGGAGCTTGCCCCTCTGCAATTTCTTTAATTCTTGCATCAACCTCTTCATCTGTAACTTCTGGTTTTGTAAAATCTGGTACTAAAGATTTTACATCGCCAAGGTCAATTTGGGGACGCATTGCAACTTTTACAGCTACTTCAATTTTATCATCACTTTTATCAAATTTAGAAATAGTAGGCTCTCCAATTAAAGAATCATTGCTAATTCCAAGTTCATCAAGACCTTTAGAAAGTACCTCGCGAAGTGCTTCAGCTTCAGCATCTTCAACAAGTTTTTCACCATATTGCTTTTTCACTACAGCAACCGGAACTTTACCTTTACGAAAACCCTGAACATTTGCAGTTTTAGACAACTCTTTAGCAATTTTTTCAATGTTGGCATCTACTTCATCTCTTAAGATTGTAGCTTCTATCTCAGCATTCGCACCATTAATTTTATTTGATTTGATTTCCATCAATTTCCTTTATATTTTATTGTATAGTATTAGCACTATTATTTTGGGCAATAATACCAAAAAAGTGCTTTTATCTAGCTTTTACAAAACTTAGGTCTAAAGTTAAGCAAAAGTATCCATGCAACTGCCACATCTATCATCACATCAGCAAAGTTAAAAACAGCAAAATTAAATCCACAATGCCAGTAAACCATATCAACCACACCGCCATGAATAAAGCGGTCATAAATGTTTGAAAACGCAGCCCCAAGCAAAATTCCAGCAGGCATAGCATAACAGAGCTTTTTAAGATAAAAAACATATCCCATTACACCAAGAACCAAGACCAATTGTATATATTTCAAATACTCTGCTAAAAAAGAGAACATTGAAAATGCCACACCCTTGTTATAAACTAAAATCAGATCTATACAATTTGTATAATAACGAAAGCCATCCACAAAAAGCGACTTAATATTTTGATCTATAATAAAGATACCTGCTAATGAAAAGAGCAGCGTAGCACTTAAACGCAGCGACTTATTAGGCATTGAGTGCTTTTTCAAAAAATGTTATTAAATCATCCATAGAAGCATTCATTTTTTTAGCCTCTTTTCCCTCAATAAGCAATCTTAGTTTATTCTCTGTTCCTGAGTATCTTACAAGATGACGCATATTGTCATTTTCAATAGCAGCCAATTTTTCATCCAATCCCTCTATCTCTTCTAAAGGTTTTTTTACCTTTACTTTTATATTTGTTAAATTTTGAGGATAGAGTTTAAATGGACGCAGTGCCTTTGATGCTTTTTTATTTGTTCTAATTAAAAGTGCTAAAATTTGTAAAGCACTCACAAGTCCATCACCTGTTTTAGCAAAATCATTTACAATAATATGACCACTCTGCTCACCACCAAAGTTAATCCCTTTTTCACGCATCAGTTCTAGTACATATTTATCACCAACATTAGAACGGTAAAGCGTAATGCCATTCTCTTTTGTATAATCTTCAAGCCCTTGATTACTCATTACAGTTGCTACTATGCCCTTACCTTTAAGTTTGCCCTCTTTATGCATATATACTCCAAGAGCACCAAGAAGATGATCACCATCTACTATCTCTCCTTTTTCATCAACAACTACTATTCTATCGGCATCACCATCAAGTGCAATTCCAAGATCAGCACGGTATTTAACAACATTTTCTCCCAACTCTTTAGGATGCAGCGCTCCACAGTTTTCATTAATATTAAAGCCATTTGGCTCATTATTGAGTACAACAATATCTGCACCAAGCTCCTCTAAAACTGTTGGACCAACTTTATAAGCAGCACCATTTGCAGTATCAAGCACTATTCTCATGCCATGAAGTGATAAATCAAGAGGAAAAGAGTTTTTTAACTGTACTATATAACGACCAATCACATCATCAATTCTTTTTGCTTTACCTATTGCTGTTGCAGTTACTTGTCCTTCAAGAATTGCTTCAGAATCATTTGCAATTGCTTCTATCTCTCTCTCAATTGCCTCAGAGAGTTTATTACCATCACCATCAAAAAATTTAATTCCATTATCTTCAAAAGAGTTATGAGAAGCACTAATCATTATACCTGCATCACAACGCATATTTTCTGTTATAAACGCAATAGCAGGAGTCGGCATAGGTCCAATTTGAATAACATCATATCCTGTTGCTGTAAGTCCTGCAACAATTGCATTTTCTATCATATATCCGCTGATTCTTGTATCTTTACCTACAAGAATTCTATTATTAACAGAGTTCTTTCTAAAGTAAATACCAGCAGCCATTGCCACACGCATTGCCAAACCTGCAGTTAAAAATGAACCTGCCTCACCTCTTACACCATCTGTACCAAATAATTTTTGCATTATGTTATCCAAATTTTAAATTACCATATTTTAACATAATTCTATTATTATTTTACTTTTAACTTGTCTTTAACTTAATTTTAATTATCTTTAAGCTATTATTGCGCACTTAAAATTCCAAAAAGGACTAAAATGGCAAATCACAAGTCATCAATTAAGAGAATTCGTCAAACAATCGTTCGTACAGAACGTAATCGTTTTTACAGAACTCGTCTTAAGAACATCGTAAAAGCAGTAAACACAGCAGTAGAAGCTGGAAATAAAGAAGAAGCACAAGTAGCATTTAAAGTTGCTAACCAACAAATTCACAAATTCGTAAGCAAAGGTATTCTTAAAAAAGAAACTGCAGCTAGAAAAGTAAGCCGTCTACACAAATCTGTAAACGCAATATAAGGTAAGCTACTTATGTTAGCAGATAAACTTACACCGTTTATCAACCGCTACAATGAACTTAGCGAATTGCTAAGTTCACCTGACATTACTTCTGACATTAAAAGAATGACAGAGCTCTCAAAAGAACAATCTTCACTTTTACCTATTGTTGAAAAGACAAAAGAGTACCAAACACTTATTCAAGACATCGAAGATACAAAAGAGATGTTAAGTGATTCTGAAATGGGCGATATGGCAAAAGAGGAGCTCAAAGAGCTTGAACCACAAAAACCTATAATGGAAGAAGAGATAAAAATGCTTCTACTTCCAAAAGATCCTAATGATGATAGAAATATCATTGTTGAACTTCGTGCAGGTGCGGGTGGAGATGAAGCTGCTATCTTCGTAGGCGATTTGTTTGATGCCTACACACGATATGCAGATTTGAGAGGCTGGAAGATTGAAATTATCTCTACTTCACCATCAGATGCTGGTGGGTACAAAGAGGTTACAGCACTCATTAAAGGTGAACAGGTTTACAGTCGGTTGAAATATGAAGGTGGAACACACCGTGTGCAGCGTGTTCCTGCGACAGAATCTCAAGGACGCGTGCATACTTCAGCAATTACAGTTGCCGTTATGCCTGAAGTAGATGATGTTGAGATTGAGATTAACGATAATGATTTACGCATAGATGTTATGCGCTCATCTGGATGTGGAGGACAATGTGTAAATACAACTGACTCAGCTGTTAGAATTACACACATACCATCAGGTTTAGTAGTAACAAATCAAGATCAAAAATCGCAACATAAAAATAAAGATAAGGCAATGAAAGTCTTAAAAGCAAGACTTTATGACTTACAAATGCAAGAGCAACAGTCTGAAAATGCAGCGGAGAGAGCAGCACAAGTAGGAACGGGTGATAGAAGTGGTCGTATTCGTACCTACAACTATCCACAAAACCGTATAAGTGATCATAGAATTAACTTAACGCTCTACCGTCTTGCTGAAATTATGGGTGGTGGTTTACTCGATGAAATAGTCGAACCACTTATAGCAGACCATCAAGCAAAAATTGTTGAGGCAGCTGGGTTATAATCCAGCCTGCTTAAACTTCCCACTCTGTCTCAAAAGTTTTTTTCACTCTTCCTTTAAAAGTAATCGTTTTCCCGTTGTAACCAAGGTAGAGAGTATCGCCACTTGTAGGATAAACTTCAATGTTATTTTGTACTTTTTCTTCTTTAAAAGCTCTATAAAAGCAAGCAGACATTCCTGTTCCACATGCTAATGTTTCATCTTCCACACCACGCTCATAAGTGCGTACACGAAGATTTCCATCCTCTGTAATATGCATCACATTTACATTGGCATTATAGACATAACGCAATTCGCGTGCCTCTTCTATGTCAAAATTCTCTATAGTCTCACTATATCTTACAAGATGCGGGACACCTGTATTTATAAGCCACCAAGTATGCCCATTAAACACAATTTCTTGCTCAAGAATTTGAGGAGGAGTCAGTTCACTCTCAACCATAGCACTCTTTGGAGTGTTCTGCTCTACTCTTGCAGCTATAACGCCAGCACCTGTTAAAAATCTCATCTTTGCGGGGGCTATACCGTTGTTAAAAGCATAGTGTGCACAAGCACGACTTCCATTACCACACATATCTGCATGAGAGCCATCTGAATTATAAAATTGCCACTCAAAATCATACTCATCTGCTTTTTTCTCATTTGGCAGCAACACGATAAGTCCATCAGCCCCTACTCCCTCCTGACGATGACAAACTATTTTCGCAAGTTCGCTTCTATCCTCTTTTACATCCGAGTGAAATATTACAAAATCATTTCCATTGGCACTATATTTTGCTAATCTCATAAGTAGATCTCCTTAATTTTTTCTACAAAATTTTCTACTTCATTTTGCAGATGTTTTAAGTTCTTTGAATTATCTATTACCCAAGTAGCACGCCCTTTTTTATCATCAATTGGAAGCTGTGAGGCAATGCGTTTAAGTGACTCCTCTTTAGAGTAACCGTTGCGTTTCATAAAACGCTCAAGTTGCACCTCTTTTGGAGTATAAACTACTACACTCTCTTTAATATCGTAGTTTCCATTTTCAAAAAAAAGAGGAATATCAATAAGATAAGGAAATTTAAAACTATCTTGTTTCTCACTGCGTTTTTGAATTTCACTCTTAATTTTTGGGTGCAAATAGTGTTCCAAAGTCTCTTTTGCTTGTGGATGAGAGAAAATATACTCTCCAAGTTTTGCACGGTTTACTTTGGTACCCAGAAGATACTCATCCCCAAAAGTCTCCCTAACCCACTCAGTAGATGCATCCAAAATCTCATGTGAAATTGTATCTGCATCAATGACTCTCATACCATTAAGAGCTAAAAGAGAAGCAACAGTACTCTTACCAGTTGCTATACTTCCAGTAAGGGCAATAGCATACTCGTACGCCATTAGTTTTTAATAATACCCAAGTACTCTTTTTTGATGTAATTTCCCATAGCAAACGCAGCAGGATGTACATCGGAGTTATAATACTCAAGTCCATCTATTAAATCAGCACGATTTAAAATAATGTCGGCTGTAGGATGATACTCTTTTGATGCCAAAAGTGCGGTTGTACAATCTCCAAGATTATATGGCATAACAATTCTTGCATATTTACCAAGAATTTGCATAATATTTTTGTTAGCATCCACATCATCAAGATTGGGATGTTTAACAACACTAAGGCCTTCTTCGTTAAGCACACGGTTAATATGTGCTAAAACAGCCGCATCATTTTCAAGTTCTGAAATAACCACATCATACTTATTATCTTCAACTTCTCGTAACAGATTCATTTCAGCAGAGATAACATCACAACTAATATCGTCCATATACTTTTGTATTTCTGTGACAAAACCAGCTGCATTTGAGCTTATAATAAGTACATTTTTCGGCTCTTTATGTGTACAAAGCGGTACGTGTACCATCATCTCATTGTAAATAAATTCTTTCATTGTATAAATTCCTTTAATTTAGAAGCGATTTTAACATATTAGGATTAATTTTACTTAAGTATTGATATAATTACAAAAAGTTTAAAGGTATCTAATGGATTTCAATAAAATTAGAAAAGTATGTAGAGTAGTACGTATTGTTGTAGGGCTTGCATTAATTGTAACTGGCGTAATTACTGGTATCAACTGGTTCTATTTAGGTGTGCTTCCTCTTATCGCTGGAATAGCAAATTTCTGTCCACTTTGTATTTTTTCAAAAAAATGCGATTTACCACAAGAAACGGAGTAGATAATGGGTCAAATTAGTTATAAAGATGCTGGTGTAGATATAGACGCTGGAAACAGTTTTGTAGAAAATATTAAACCTTTAGTAAAAAGTACAAAAGTTCCTGGTGTTTTAGGTGGTATAGGCTCATTTGCCGGTGCATTTGAACTTCCAAAAGGTTTTAATGAACCTGTAATGCTTGCTGCAACTGATGGAGTTGGTACAAAACTAAAACTCGCAATTGACAGTGGTATTCACAATACTGTAGGAATAGACCTTGTTGCAATGTGTGTCAATGACCTCATTTGTAATTTTGGTACACCCTCTTTCTTTTTAGACTACTACGCTACTGGTAAACTTGATGTAAATGTAGCGACTAATGTCGTAGCAGGCATTGCAGAGGGTTGTAAACGCAGCGAATGTGCACTTATAGGCGGCGAGACAGCAGAGATGCCAGGAATGTACTCTGAAGATGACTACGACCTCGCAGGCTTTGCAGTGGGTGTTGCTGAAAAGTCTGAAATGGATAGAGTATCACTTGTACGAGCTGGACACAAGCTCATAGCCCTTCCAAGTTCAGGTCTACACTCAAATGGTTTCTCACTAGCGCGTAAAGTCTTATTTGAAAAGATGAATATGAAGTTTGAAGAAGATTTCAATGGTAAGCCACTTATCGAAACACTTTTGACACCGACAAATATCTATGTAAAGACTTTTAAAGAGTTAAAAAATGAAATAGTCGCAATGGCACATATCACAGGTGGAGGAATAGTAGAAAATCTTCCTCGTGTACTTCCCGAAAACTTAATGGCAGAGGTACAAAAAGATGCAATTAAAGTATTACCTATCTTTGAACTTATGAGCGAACATATAGAACGCGATGAAATGTTTAGAGCATTTAACATGGGTGTAGGTATGATACTTGTCGTTGAAGAAGAAAATGTTTCAAAAGTACTTAAAACGGCAGAAGGCTCTTACCTTATAGGTGAAATAAAAGAAGGCGCACGCGAAGCCAAAATGGTATAAGAGAGGAACTTCTCCTCTTACCACACATAACTATTCTTTCGTTAAACGCAGCAACTGCGTTTAGCAACACATAACCCCTCAAAATTACTTTCACATAGATTAAAATTAAATCATATAGATATAAAAAATAAAATTGTTATTTTTGAAGAAGAGAGTTTATAAAGAGTTGTATAGTAATAAATACCGCCAAAAGACGGTATTGAAAGAAAGGAGAATTTCTTTTGTTAGTTCTTAGAAATTGTAATTTAACTGCGCACTAACACCAGTTTGCGAGTGTTTTGTTGTAATTTCATATTCCTGTCCTGCAGTTGGATTATATGCTTTATACGTCTCAGTTTTTTCTGGAGCATAAGTAAATGCTAAATCAACAGATGTTTGCTCATTAAGACTATATGTTCCACCAACAGCATAGTGTGATTCAACAATACCAGGAAAACCTAAAAGATTAAACATATTGATTGTATCACCATTTAATCCAGCACTATTATTATATGCCATAGATTTTTGAGAAATTGGACTTGATGCATAGTTATAACCTAAACGTGCTGCCCAACCTTTTGTTTTATACTCATATCCTAAAGAGATTACATTTTGATCATCCCACTCAAAATCTTCATATCCTTTTGCATCAGACCATTTAATTTGTTTATAATCAAGTGCAAAAGTATGTTCAGCCATTGCATAACTTACACCTAGACCCATTTCTGCAGGAGTAGAAAGTTTATTGTTTGTATAAGCAGGTGATCCTGGATTAATAAATGGCTGTACAAGATTTGCAAAGCCTTTATACTCCATATCTATTTGAGATTTATAGATAGCACCAACTGTAAAACCAGAAATTTCATATGCTAAACCAATGTTATAACCAAACTCTAAATCTTGTGCGACACCCATACCCATGACACCATTTGATGGGTTCCCATCCATATCATAATTAATGTCAAGTGATCCATACTGTAAAATTGGTGTAAGCGCAACACTGAAACCATTAGTTGTATATGCCAAAGGCACACCAAATTGCATAAGTTGAAGATTAGTAACCATATTCATAGTTCCGGCACTTGCTGCAGCATCACGATAGTCAACACCCATACCACCAGTACCCCACATACCAATACCAACATAAAAATTATCATTAATTTTAGTAGCTAAAGATACCTCAGGAATAACACTCAAATCAGCATCACTATCTGCAGTTGTTCCGCCCTGTGAAGCATAACTAACATCTGGCATAAAAAATGTACCACCAAATGAGATCTCTGTATTTTTTACAGATGTAATCAATGCAGGATTCACTAATGCCGATTCAGCTCCATGCGCCATACCAATACCAGTTCCAGCCATACCACGAGCTTCAGCACCCATACCTATTAAAGCTGCACCATTTGTTGCAAACGCAGAAGTTGTACCTAAAGCTAAAGCAGCTACTACTGCTAATTTAATCGTTTTTTTCATTTTCTCTCCTCAGAGTAATATCAAAATTTTGAGATAGCATAAGCTATTTCGATTACTTATATTATATGTGATAAAAAATTAATAAAATCTTAACAACAAGGAGATAAATATTAATATTTCTTATAATTATAATGTAAAAAGGAACTTATATTACATAAACAACTATTAATTATCTGTTTATATAATTAAAGAGCAATAATAGGCATATATATAAAGAAAACTAATATATTTTAAACGATAAAGAGATAATTGAAAGAATTTAATAGAATGTGATAAAAAAATAATAATGGGAAGATTTGTAACATAGTTATCATAAAATTGTCACAAAATAAAAAACAAGGCAGTAAAGCAAGAAGAATAATAAGAAACAAATGAATTAATAAATAAGTAATTAGAGAATAAAGAGTGAAGTAAAAGTAAATAAACGATTAACTAGGCAGCGACCTACATTTCCACACCTGAAAGGTGCAGTATTATCAGCGATGAGAGGCTTAGCTTCTGGGTT
>NZ_JALXBK010000083.1 GCF_026991475.1 Sulfurimonas sp.
GGATTTTTAATTATGGCAGCTGTGGTTATTGTACTTGCAGGCATTAAGGCTGCTTCTGCTATTGTAGTTCCCTTTTTACTTTCACTTTTTCTTGCCATTATTCTCTCTCCCCTGTTTTTATGGCTCAAAGAGAAAAAGGTTCCCCAAGGCATAGCGTTACTGCTTATCATACTATTTTTGCTTGCCACAATTACAACATTGATGATATTTTTGGGCACATCTATCCAAGATTTTACACAAAATGTTCCAAGTTACGAGATAAAATTGCGCACTGATTTTCAGAATCTTCTTGGTTTTTTACAAAGCTATGGCATTCAAGTACCAAAAGAGGACTTTTCAACACTCTTTGCAACAAATAGTATTATGCAATATATCTCAAAAACACTCAAATCTCTTAGTGGCTTATTGACAAATTCACTTATGATAATTATGACAATCATTTTTATGTTGATGGAAGTATCACAATTTAGAAAAAAATTAGAACGCTCAAATACAAATAGCCTCAATTCATTTATTGAGGTAAGTGACAATATCAAACACTTTATACTGCTCAAATCAATGACCTCAGCAGCAACGGGAATTTTTATTGCCGTATCACTTAAAATCATAGGTCTTGATTATGCCATTTTATGGGGTGTAGTTGCTTTTTTACTTAATTTCATCCCAAATATTGGTTCTATCATCGCTGCAGTTCCGGCAGTCCTTATGTCTTTGATTCAGTTTGACCTGACAACAACACTTTTAGTTGCTGCTATCTACGCAATTACCAACATAACCATCGGTTCAATTATTGAACCAAAAATCATGGGAAAAGGGCTGGGGCTTTCAACACTCGTTGTCTTTCTTTCACTTATTTTTTGGGGGTGGCTGCTCGGACCAGTAGGAATGCTCCTCTCTGTTCCTCTTACCATCATGGTGAAAATAGTCCTCGATGCAAAAGAGGACACACGATGGATAGCTGTACTTTTAGGTAATTAACTTTAAACTATTTTTTAACGTATGTTATAAACTTATCTTCTTCTAATTCTTGAGAATAAACCTCATGCCCTTGCTTTTCAAACTCTTCTATTAATGGTTCAGGCTTAAAGTCAGAAGTAATGGTAAGAATCTCTCCTTCATGAAATTTTCTTAAAATATTAAAAGCTTTTGCTAAAGGATTATCCTCTTTATCTAAGAGTTCATTTGCATCTATACTCTCTGTTGGTGTTTCTGTTATCCAAGTAGGAATATTTTCATCTTCCTCATTTTGCATTTCTGTCATATCCACGCTCACTGGTTCTTGTCCAACAGCAACACGGAGTTGATTAAGCAGATCCATCGGCTCCATTCCACCCACTACAGCTGCTTGTTTTACACCTGCTATTTTTGCTAGTGTTCGACGAAGCACGGGATTATTTAATTTTTTAAATTTAGGATTAACCTTAATGAGAATATCTTTCATCCCATCATAATCATTAAGCAGATCTGCAACTTTTGTCTCTAATGTAATCTCTTTCATATCTATTTCCTTCTTTTTAACTATATAAATCTCTCATCAGAACGCATACTACTTACCTCATCGGCACTTGCATGCATCCAGCCGCTCTTCACTGCACCCTCAACCCTATCAAAATTTTCAATATAAGGCTTAATGTCTAAAAGGGGTGTTCCATCAACAATATCAACACCCTTAATCGTGACAATATTGTCAACAACATTCACAATCTCAACGACTGAAAGCCCTATAGAGTTTGGATGCATAGGAGTTCGTGTAGAAAATACGCCTCTTTGTGTATTTGTTTTATCATTAAAAGGAATGACACTGAGTTGATGGGTGTCAATTTTATGAAAATAGTATATAAGATAGGCATGAGAAAAACCATCTAAATCTTTCAAACCTACACTATATTCCTCTTTAAATTCAATAGTTGCCAAGACTTCTCTCGCTCCGCAAGGCTGCACCGGCATATCTTTTAAATCACAAAAAGGAGACTTTATAGTTGCAATTTGACGTAAATTAACTTCCATCTTCTAACACCTTTATATAAATAATTTATAAATATTATACGATAATTTTATAAATAATAACTGACTGCAATGGAAGAGATGACAACAACAAGCCAAATTGTTGGTATAAGTCTGTACCTCAAAGAGACATTTTTCATCCCCATAAAGTAATCAATCACAAGCTGACCTTTTACAAATGTAGTAAAAAGAAGCACACCCACCATAAAACCACTTGCAAGATGTAGTTTACCTAAAAGATATGCAAATATTGTAAGTACAATCAAAACGCCCCAAACTATCTCTACTGTTCTTTTCATTTCAACTACCTTATAATATAAATGAGTGGAAATAAAACTATCCACAACACATCTACTAGATGCCAATATACCGCACCTGTCTCTATACCTCGTGTATTCTCAGCGCTATAAGCAGAAGCCTTTGTTCTTCTAAAAATATTAAAAAGAATGATGGTTCCTAAAGTAACATGCATAAAGTGAAACATCGTAAGCAGCAGATAGAACATAAAAAACTTGTTTGTACCTAGTGATATGCCCTGAGAAAAAATATCTGAGAACTCTAAAAGTTTATTAATCAAAAACAGACACCCAAAGAGTACACTTGCTGCTATCCACTTGGAAGCTTTTTGATTTGCCTCTTTTATTATCTGCTCACCTTTGGCATTTTTTACCAAATTTACAGCCTTGACAATAAAATAACTCCCCGTAATCAAAATAAGTGTGTCAATAAAACCTGAAGTTTGATTAAGCAGAAGTTGCGACTTGTTAAAGAGTGCCACATCAGCATGTCTTGAAAAAGCATAGCCTAAAAACATAAAGCCAAAGGTTATAAGCTCAACATAAATAACCAACCATATTGCAAAATCACCCGGTGGATAAGGCTCTTTAATAGTTACACTTTTTGCCATCACTCAGCCTTTGCAAAGTGAAGAGAGATAAGTTTTTGCAACACTTCTAAAACATCCTCTTCATCACTTAATGACTCAACTATAGAGTGCATACACGCCTGATAAGGGTCAAAGCCTTTTACCATCAGTTTTGCCGCATAGATGAGCAATCTGGTAGAGACCGCCTCTTGAATGTCACTATCACTAAGCTGGCGAATCTCTCCTGCTATATTTACAAGTTTTTGTGCTGTTGGCTCATCAACACCACTCTCTTTTATGATGACCTCTTTTTCTATGTCGGGCTTAGGGTATGTAAAACTCAGCGAAATAAAACGCTGTTTTGTACTTGGTTTCATTCCCTTAAGTACATTTTGGTAACCAGGGTTGTAAGAGACAACAAGCATAAAGTCAGGATGTGCTTCTATAAGCTCACCTGTTCTGTCAATCGGCAAAACACGTCTATAATCTGCCAAAGAGTGCAGCACAACCGTTGTATCTTTACGCGCCTCAATTATTTCATCAAGGTAGCATATTCCACCATTTCGCACCGCTTTTGTAAGAGGACCATCTTGCCAGTATGTGCCGTTTTCATCTATAAGGTGACGACCAACCAAGTCCGCCGCACTCAAATCATCATGACAAACAACCGTATAAACTTCACGACCAAGTCTCTCTCCCATAGTCTCAATAAATCGCGTCTTACCGCACCCTGTAGGCCCTTTAATGAGCACCGGTAGATTCATCCCCGCTGCAGCTTCAAAAAGTTCTACTTCATTTGCTTGTGGTAAATAGTAACTGTGTGACATACATTTTCCTTTATTATTTAAACTGAGTTAGTTCTTTTTATGCGCTTGCGTGAGGCTCAGAGCAAAGCGAGGATTTGCCCTCTAAGTAAGCGTATAAAAAGAACTAACTCTCCACTACTTCGTTAAGTTCATATAAATTTCTGTTAAAACTTTTGGCAGCTTCTTCGCATCTCTAATAACCGCATAAGAGTTTCTTCCAAAAAGATAGGGCAGATACTCCCTAGCCTCAACATCTATGGTAATGCAAAAAGGAGTAATTCCCATCTGCCTTACTTCATCTATGGCTTTTTTTGTATCTTCTATGCCGTATCTGCCATCATATCTATCAGTATCGTTCGGTTTTCCATCACTTAAAATGAGTAGGAGTCTGTTTTGGCTCTGCTCTTTTTGAAGTATTTTTCCACTCTCACGCACTGCAGCACCCAAACGAGTGTAGTAACCCGGTTTTAAAACATCTATGCGACCGCGTATCAAATCTCCATACTTCTCTTTAAAATTTTTCACTATATGAAAATTGACTTTTTTATTTTTGATGGATGAAAAAGCATAAATTCCAAAAGAGTCTTCTAGTCTATTAAGTGACTCGGAGAAGACCATAAGTGAATCTCGTATCATGTCAATCACACGAATATCCTGCGTAACCCCTGCCTCTGTTGAGAGCGAAATATCGGCTAAAAGCAGTGTGGACATATCACGTGTTTTTTTCTCAAAAGTTTGAAAAAATCTCTGAGGATGGTTCGACTTGTTCTGATGCCCTCTGTACTCTATCCATGCATCAAAATTTATCTCATCACCATAAGGAAGATTGTCTATCTTCACACGGTCAAGTTCCATCAAATCAAGTTC
>NZ_JALXBK010000084.1 GCF_026991475.1 Sulfurimonas sp.
TGATGGGCCAGTTTGTTTCTGTAATGTGTAGTTCCTGTTTTGTCTTTGGAGAGAGCCAGACCATTGTAGAGAGCAGAGCAATTTTATCGGAGAGCGCAAAGCCTAGTTGTGTGTTTTCTGGTGCGCCGCGTCTATCTACATATAATAGTGCAGAGATGCCGTCAAATTTGCATTTGCAAAAGTTAAAGAGTGTGTGGATTGTGTAATGAAATTCAAAGTCAATAACGCCGCTCCCTATAAGTTTGATGTCTGGGAACTCTTTTTGGCGTAAATCAAACGCAGTCTTATAGAAGTTAAGATACTCTCGTACAGAGAAAAATCCCCATTTGGCACGGTTGATGGTCGAGCCTATTTCAAAAATATCTACAAGATTGTGGAGCTGGTCAAATATTGTTTTAAAATTTTTTTGAGTTAGTTCTAAATCTTCTACATGTTCTCTATCTTGCAAAATTTTTAGTGTTATTTTTTTGTTACTGTTTTGTTCTGTGAAGCTTTTGAGTTGGGGAAGTTTGTTCATTTCCCAGAGTTTTAAACGCAGTAGAATATGCTGTACACCGAGTTCGTCTAACAGTGTCTGTGTCTCTTGCTGTTCTCTCTCAAAATCAACGCCGAGTGAAAAAAACTCTTGAGAATCTATCTCTTTTCTTCGTACGAATGGCATAGCAAGAAGTGAAAATGGAAGTAAAAAAAGAGCGAGTAAAAAAGTAGTAATGAGTGAATAGCGTTCTTTTAGACGCATACTTTTTTTCAATTCTTTATCTTTAAGTAGTGCTGGTTGGTCGGAGTAGTTATCCCATTCAAAAGGTTTTTTCATAAGGCGAATTATATCCTTTTTAAGGTAATATTTCTATATGAATATATTAGTTGTACGAACAGATAAGCTTGGAGATTTTATAACGGCATTACCTGCTATTTATATCTTAAAAAAATATGATGTAAACAATAAAATTATTGTGTTAGTTGCACCTATAAATAAAGAGTTGGCAGAGTCCTGTAATTTTATTGATGAGGTGATAGTTGATGATGGTAAAAGTTCTATTTTTTCACTAAGAAATAAATTGAGATCTGCAAAAATTAATCTTTCAATTACACTCTTTTCAAATACACGGGTAGCATTGGTTCAATTTTTAGCTGGTATTAAAGAGCGCTATGCACCAGCAACGAAGACAGCTCAAATTTTTTACAATCATAGAGTAAGACAGAGACGAAGTGAAGTGAAGATGGCAGAATTTGAGTATAACTTAGCTTTAGTACAAGAGGTAATTGGTGGTATTGATGTGAGTTATCCAAAGCCACTTTTAGAATTTTATGATGGTAAAATAATTTATGAACAATTTTGTAAAGATAATAAAATTACAAAAGAAGTTATAGCTTTTCATGTAGGTTTCGGTGGTTCATCTGATGCAAATTTAACTTTAGATGAGTATGAAACACTTATTTGTGATACTCTTGTATCGGAAAAATATGATGTGGTTCTAACATTTGGCCCTGATGAAATTGCTTTATGTGAGGAAATGCAAAAAAGATTACAAAATAAAAAAGTTGTTTTTTATCTTTCAAATAATGGCATTGTAGATTTTGCAAAGCTCATTAGTAATTTTAAACTTTTTGTATCCACTTCCACAGGAACTTATCATTTAGCTTCTTTGGTTGGGGTGCCAACAATGACATTTTTTGGAGATTCTAAGTTTGCAAGTGCTAGAAGATGGAAGGCTATAGGAGATGAAAATTTACAGAAACATTATATGCTTCCACGAGATACTATAAAAAGATTGGAGATATTTCAGAAGGTTAGAGAAGATTTACTTGTTATCTAATGAATCATTTTCTTGCATTTCTAACATTAAAGTATATTTCATATAGGCACTAAAAGAGGATATGACTGCAATATGTATCTCATTTATTCCATAAAAAATTCCTTTTTTTAATATTAGAGATTTAAATAGTGCGCCAAAACCATGAATAAAAGGATCCATTTTAGAAGCCTTTTTACCATCTTGATTAGCTAGTCTAGCACCTCTTTCAATAAATTTATAAGATGTCTTTATAACTTCTTCATAATTTTTATAAGAGTAATGAAGTATATGAGCATTCAAATCTTTTGCATATTTAGTTTGAACTTTTGCATGTCCTTCACTTGTAGAATAGTTGCATTTATTGTGATTGTAAAGACGGACTACTCTATCGGGATACCATTGTCTTATGAGTTTTTTACCAACAAATGTTTTTCTAGCAAATGAATATCCATCATATTTTGTTTTCTCAAAATTGATTTGTTTTATTTCATTAATTGCATCTAAATCTAATCTTTCATCTGCATCTAAACTTAATATCCAATCATTTTTTGCAAATTGAACACCAAAAGCTTTCTGCGGTCCATCGCCTAAGTATGGTTGAATAATTACTTTTGCTCCAAGTTCTTCTGCAATTTGTCTTGTTTTATCAGTACTTTGAGAATCTATAACTATGATTTCATCACACACTTCTTTAGCAGATAAAATAACATCTTTAATATTTTTTTCTTCATTTAAAGTGATTATAGTAGCTGTTATATTCATTTCCCAAATATCCCTTTTTTTATTTTTCTTCTTTTTTGGACAAAATCTTTTAATTTTTTATCATAAAAAATAATTTTATTAATACACTCTTCTTCATTATAACCACTTAATTTAGCATATTCTTTAGCAATAAATATAAGTGTATCTTCATCTAACCAAAGTTTATCAAAATTTTTCATTGCAAGATCAAGAGTTATTGTTTTTAATTCGAGTCTATTTATATCAACTATACTAAAATCATAACTATCTTCTTTTATAATTACAAGAGTATTCCCTGCAGAAAAATCTTTATGAAAAACTCCTTTTTGATGTAAATTATAAGTAAACCTTACAAATTCTTTAATTATTTTTTCTCTATTTTTAAGAGTTTTATTACGTAAAGGTTCTCTAATTGTAAAATTATATTCAACAAATTCAGAGACATAAAAACTCTCTTTAAATAGTTTATATCTGTAAAATTCTATGTAACCTATAGGTTTTGGAGTTGAAATACTTAGTTTAATAAGTTCTATAGCATTTAAATATGATTTTTTTGCTTTGCTATTTCTTATATATGCATAGACAATTTGATTCATAAAATTTGGAATTTTAAAAGCCTTGACAACATACTTTTTATTTTCATAAGAGATGACTTTTAATTGATTTCGTGCTTGATGAATGTTATGGTCGCTTTTTTGAAAATACTCTTTTATATTAAGAAGAAAATTCTCATATTTTTTGTTAATTACTTGATATTTGAACAAAATTTAACCTATTTTTTAATATAATTAGAATTATACCAATAAAAGGTTACTTATGCGTTTTTTAAAGCTTTACTTTACAGTTTTTTGTTTAACTTATATAATATTGATTGTGACAAAGTTTATTTTTCTTGCAACTCTTAGCTCTCTTTTTGAACCTTACTCCTTATTTGAGAAGATCTATGCAATTTTTTGGGGATATCGTTTTGATTTTGCTGTTAGTGGAACTATGGCATTTTTAGCCACACTGTTTGATTTTAAAAGTAAATTCTTTGCTTTTGTTTCTGCTCTTTTAATCGTGTTTGTATTTTTGGCACAGATTGGAGATATGTTCTATTTTACAGAAGCATCTAGACATGTGGGTTATGAGATTAGTGATATTTTTACAGATTCATTTTCTTTGTTGATGACAGCATTATCTCAACATACTTTAACTTCTTTTTTAGCTTTTATTGCTGCGGTAATGTTATTCATCTTTATAGATAAAAAATTATCTATGTATAAAAGTGAAAATATCAATAAAGCATATTTGATAAAAAAATTATTTTTGATAGCTTTAACTATTTTCTTTATTCGTGGTATGTGGCAACGAATTCCACTGAATCCCTGGCAGGCAAATCAAATTGGTGATACTAGACTTGCGAGTCTTTCAATAAATGGGGTATATAATATGGTTTTTTCACTTGCTACTCAAAATAAAAAAATAAAACCAATAAAATTACCTAAAATAGATAATTCAGAAATTCATAAAGTATTTAATACTCTCTACGCTGATAATAATACTACTACATTTAAAATGAGTATCGCAAATAAAAGACCAAATGTAATCTTTTTCTTTTTAGAGAGTTGGAGTGCAACATTCTTAAAGCCATATGGGTTTAAAAAGGCGGAAGCTACACCTAATTTTGATAGGATTTTAAAAAAATCGCTTCGACCTAAGTTTATGGTCGCCAATGGGCATAGAACAACGGAGGGAATGTTTGCTACACTCGTATCATTTCAAAATCCTTTAGGGAAATCTGTTGCAAAAACACAATTACAAGATTTTCATTACTATTCTATAATTGATGAGTTTAATAAACGAGGATATAAGAGTGGATTTTTTCAAGGAACTTATAAAGAAACAAGTGGGACAGGAAGTA
>NZ_JALXBK010000085.1 GCF_026991475.1 Sulfurimonas sp.
GCACCCTCCCATGTAAGTGAAAAGACTATAAGTTTACCTATCATAGAGTCGTAATTTGCAGGAATTTTATATCCTGAATAGATGCTTGTATCAAGGCGAATTCCTGGACCACCTGGTGCCATGTAGTTTGTGATTGTGCCTACTGCTGGCATAAAGTTATTATTTGGATTTTCTGCATTTATTCTAAACTCTATTGCAAATCCACGAAGTGAAATTTCTTCTTGTTTGTATTTGAGTCTATCTCCACCTGCGATTTCTATCATACGCTGGATAATATCTATACCTGAAATAATTTCAGTAACAGGATGCTCAACCTGTACGCGAGTATTCATCTCGATGAAGTAGACATTGTCGGTATCATCGACAAGAAACTCAACTGTACCGACACTCTCATAGCCGATTTTTTTAACAGCATCTACAGCGATTTTGTAGAGTTTTTGGCGTGTATCTTCGTTAAGAAGTGGGCTTGGTGCTATCTCTATTACCTTTTGGTGACGGCGTTGAATTGAGCAGTCACGATCTCCCAAATGCACAACATGACCAAATTTATCTGCTATTATTTGTACTTCTATATGGCGAGGATTACGCACATATTTTTCAATGAAGACATCCCCTTTTCCAAAATACTTTACAGCTTCATTTGTTGCCGATGCAAAAAGTTCTTGAAACTCTTTTGCTTCTTCAACTATACGCATACCGCGTCCACCACCGCCAAACGCAGCTTTGATGATGATTGGAAAACCTATCTCTTTTGCTATTTTTTCACCCTCTACTGGGTCTGTTACAGGTTCAAGTGTTCCCTCTAAAATAGGCACACCAACCTCTTTTACAGCAGCTTTTGAAGCCATCTTATCTCCAAAGAGGGCAATATGTTCTGCTTTTGGACCAATGAAAACAATTCCATTATCTTCACACGCTTGAGCAAATTCAGCACTCTCAGAGAGAAATCCATACCCCGGATGAATAGCGTCACATTTGGCTTGTTTTGCTATATCTATAATTCTGTCGTAGTTTAAGTATGCCTCTACGGGATTCCCAACGATAGGGTAACACTCATCTGCCTTACGCACCCAAACACCTGCAATGTCTACTTCTGAAAAGATTGAAACACTTTTCACCCCTAACTCTTTACATGCACGGATGATACGTAATGCAATCTCCCCTCTGTTAGCTATTAACACTTTTTTTATTTTATGCATAAAATTTCCTCATATTTTTTATATGAAAATTTTATACTATTTAAAATAACCGATGAAAAACAAAGGTTACTTATTGAGAAGATTTGCCGTATCTATGTTGTAAAAACTTTTTAACTCTTCATAAAGTTCTGGAAAATGCTTTTTCAGACTTTGCGGTGTTTCAAAAAAACGCTCACTGACAACTGCAAAAAATTCTGCTTCATTTGTCGCGGCGTAAGAGCCAAGAAGTTTGTATTTTCCCCACTCTCTATTTTTTAAGACAACATCAGAAAGTTTTTTGTAATCGTGAAAAAGCACATTTGTCCATTCATCATACTTTGACTTTTCAATTGGTGGCACACCGTCTATCTCTCCATCCATAAAGTCAATTTCATGGGCAAATTCATGCACTATTACATTGTCATGACGCAGATGATATGCCTCTTTTTTAGCGTCGTGCCAAACGATGATGACCGTATCGTTTGCTGATTGTCCGTCGATGAGAAATTTCTCTTTTGTGTAGATACCATTGGCCGCATTTATGTTTTCAAACGCAACAGCACTTGGATAAATGATGATAGTTTTAAGGTTGTCGTAGCAGTTTGTTTGGGTTTTATGCAAAAGTAAAAGACAGGCATAAAAGGCAATGATGACCTTTATTTCAGCACTTACTTCAATGCTTGCTCCAATAAACTCTTTTGTATGTGTAAAGAGCATAATAGAGTGCTCAATTTTTTCTTTATCTTCTTGTGAAAGCTCGGGGTAGTGTGCTGTTTTGTTAAGGTAGTTTCTATATTCGTCTTTAAAAGGCATAGCAAGTGCCTTTTTAATGTTCTCTTCTTTTCTTATTTGCAAAAACATCCAAAGTGCAATTATGCTAAATCCTAAGCCTGCAAACACTAAAAGAAGTGCTAAATAGTAGCTCATGCGTCTCGTTTTTCTTTTAGGTAGTAAAACATAGCAAGTTCTGTAAAATAGGGACCAAAAACATTAAATACAGGTATAAAGTTAAAGAGTGAACCTATCATATTTAGACCCCAAATGGAAGTTTTAAACTCTTTTAGTTTCTCTTTTTCTACAGTGCCAAATACAAATGAAGCGGTATCATAAGCAATGGTATCTTTCATCATCCATGTCCAAAGTCCAACAAGAATGATAAAGTTGATAACAGGGATAAAAAGCAGAGGAAATGATACAATTGAAATACCAATGAAAATTCCTGCATCTTTAAGAGTTTTTTTCATATTGTTATATTCATACTCATCATGCATAGCATCGTATGGAAACTCTCTCTCTTTTACCTCAGACAAAAATTTACTAGAAAACATACTCGTAACAAAAATCATACTAACGACTATACCAGCATAAATAATGTAAAAACCAATAAGATATGCAAGTCCTTTTTCAATAGTTTCAAATGGTAACCATGTTAAAAGTCTTAAAAATTTTGAATAGATAAAATCATGTTCAAAAAACCAAATAACTCCCCAAAAAATAGCACTTGCAAGACCTATGCTTATTGAAAGTGTGGCATACTTATCTCTACTTATCTTTTCAACTATAATATTTCCAAGAAAAGAAAATAGTAGTGCAAAGGTTACTAAAACTAATTGTAACCATAAAAAAGCCGAGAGCATCCAAGCCCCGTTTGAACGTAACATTGAGAAAGGAATAAAAGTTAAAATAGAACTTGTACTAGAGATAATCCCATCCCAAAAAAACATTCCAATTACAATCCAGACAGCGGAAATAACGAGACCACTTGTCATAGCAAACTTCATTGTTCTTGCTTTAAAAACACCTTTAAAACCAAAAACTACAGCATCCATAAAATCTTGCATATTCTCTCCTAATTTTTTACTTTATTTTGAATAAAAATCACTAAACCTATAAATAACATTATAAAAACTATTGAAAGGTGTTGTTGTAACAGCATTATAACATCTATTACTTTTTCACCAAAGTAATATCCCAAAGTTGTGAAGGTAAAAGCCCACATAATGATGCCAATAATGTCAAAAATTAAAAATTTCCAAAAAGAGTACCCACTCATTCCTATAAAAAGCAGAGAAGGAATATGCGTGCCATAGATAAAACGCTCAAAAAGAATGAGCCAGATGACATTTTTTTTAAACCATATTTTTATGAGACGTAAGCGATCCCTATAATTTTTAAGCCACTTTTCTACTCTGTTATCTGAATATTTTCCGATTAAAAAGACAGTCACATCACTGATAAAAGCACCTATGATGGCAATGAGTACAACTTTTGAAAAGATTAAATCACTCTCTTTACTAAGGTAGCCACCGAGTGTAAGTCCTACCTCACCTTCAAAAAGACTCCAGACAAAAAGAATCCAATATGAAAAATGCTCTATCAAATAATGGGTTATCACTGTTTTAAAATCTCTTTGTTCTTGATTTTAAAGGCTGCATCAAAGGTGTAAACAATAAGCTCACCCGTGGGAATCTCAAGCTTTACTACCTCTGTCTCTGAAAGTTCATCTAAATGCATTACTAATGAGCGTAGAGAATTTCCATGTGCAGAAATAAGCACCGTTTTGTCTGCTTGTAACTCTTGCATGATGACTTCATTATAGTAAGCAACAGCGCGTTTTTTCGTATCTTTGAGCGACTCATGCAGCGGCAGCAGCTCACGAGAAATTCCGTCATACTTTTTATCTCGCCAAACCACGCGCGCATCATCTTCATCTAAAGCTGGAGGAGGAACATCATAACCGCGACGTACAGCTAAAAACTGCTCCTCTCCATACTCTTTTAAAACCTTTGTTTTATCTTGTCCCTGCCATGCACCATAGTGGCGTTCATTGAGTTTATAAGAACGAATAGCATCAATATGTTCCCATTCCAACTCACGCAAAGCGATTTGTGCAGTATGAATGGCACGTTTAAGCCAAGAGGTAAAGCAGATGTCAGGATAGATACCGTTTTTTTTGAGCAGCGCACCTGCCTCTTTTGCCTCTTGCACTCCCTTCTCACTCAGTTCGACATCTGTCCAACCTGTAAAAAGATTTTTTTGATTATAAACACTCTCTCCGTGACGCATTAAAATAAGTCTGCTCATTATAACTCCTCGTATAATAAATTTATCAGTCATTACATCTAAAGGAGTAATGATTTGATAATTATTTTTTAGTTTTTGATAAAGTTATTTTTGTTTATCAAACACTATAACAACTTACAGTTAAAGAGTTGAA
>NZ_JALXBK010000086.1 GCF_026991475.1 Sulfurimonas sp.
TACTATTCCTGATTTTTAAAGAATATTTTTCAAGGACAAATCCTCGCTTCGCTCTGAGCCTTAAAAAACATTCTTTAAAAATCTTGTTGTACTGCCGCAAGATAAGAGATGGAGAGTAAATGGAAAATATAGAAACAATAGACAGTGTATGTACATACTGCGGTGTTGGATGCGATATAGCGGCTCATGTAGATGTCAAAGAGAATAAAATCAAAAAGATTTTTGCACATCCTGATGGAGTGGTTTCGCAAGGAAAGCTCTGCATTAAGGGTAAGTATGGGTATGATTTTGTGGATGCAGAGGATAGATTGAGAGTTCCAAGAATTCGTAAAAGTTTCTTGGAGAAAAATCCTACTATAAAAGATGCTGTCAGCTCTGCTTTGGTGGATTTTGATGAAACTTGGTATGAGTGTGATTTGGATGCGGCTACGACAGCATGCGCTATGAAGCTTAAAGAGATTCAATCGGAGTATGGACGCAAAGCTGTTGCTTCCATTGGAGGGGCTCGTACATCTTGTGAGTCTTCTTACTTGTTTCAAAAATTTACACGTCATACTTTAAACTCCCCTCATGTAGACAACTGTGCGCGTGTCTGTCACTCTCCATCCCTAAAAGGTATGCGTGCAACCATTGGTGAAGGTGCTGCGACAAATCCTTATAATGATATTTATAATACTGAATTTATGATAGTCATAGGCTCAAACACAACAGAAGCACACCCTATTATTGCAAATCGTATTTTGGATGTGGCTCGTAAAAATGATAACTTGGCTGTATTTGATGTACGTGAGATAAAATTACACCGCTTTGCAAAGTATAAAGCAATAATGCCGCATGAAGCAAATCTTCTCATTTTAAATATGCTTGCATATGTCATCATAGATGAAGAGCTTTATGATGAGAATTTTATTGCAGATAGAACAAAAGGATTTTTAGATTTTAAAGAGAAAATCCTTAATGACCCTTATGCAAATCCTGACTATTTTAATGAATTGGAGGGTTATGAGTATCTCTCTAAAATGGTGAGAAAAGTTGCGCGTGAGTATGCACTCAAAAAATCAATGATATTTTGGGGACTTGGCATTACAGAACATTTAGACGGCTCTTATGCAGTAATGGCAATAACACATCTTGCTCTTATGACAGGCAACATTGGTAAAGCAGGAGTAGGACTAATGCCACTTCGTGGGCAAAATAATGTGCAGGGAACATGCGATATGGGAATGTTGCCATATTATGACCCTGACTATCAAGAGCCAAAAGAGGTTGGGCTGATGACTCCACAGCTTGTTGATGAGATGTTAGAGGACAGATTAAAAGCAGTGCTTAATATTGGTGAAGATTTGACGCATATTCATCCAAATCTGAATAAAGTTGATAAAGCATTTGAGCATCTTGATTTGCTTTTTGTGCAAGAGCTTTTTATGACTGATGTTGCAAATCGTGCTGATATTGTTGTGGGTGTAAAATCAGCTTATGAGAAGACAGGCGTTTATATAAATGCAATTCGTCGTCTGCATCTTTCTCAGCCACTCGTCAAATCAGATTTACCAGATGATTGGGAAGTTTTACAACTTCTTGACAATAAAATGGGTGGTAATGCCAACTATGAAACAAGTAAAGATGTATGGAGTGAGGTGCAACGTGTGGCGTATCGTCGTTTTAGTGGTGCAGATTATCATAGACTTGAAAAACATCGAAAGCGTGGTCTACAGTGGCCAGTTCATACAGAAGATACTCCTATTTTACATCAGCTGGATTTTAGAACAGATGACGGTTACGGACACTTTAAATACCATCAATACAAACTGCGTGGTATGGTTGAAGAGATAGTAAATAAAAAGCTTACAGGCTATCATCTTACCACAGGAAGAACACTTGCTCACTACAACAATGCAGCACAAACCAAACGCAGCGAGAAGTTAAATAAGCACTACGATGAGGATATTTTACTTGTATGTGAAGAGGATGCGGCTGATTTTACAAGTGAGCGTGTCATTCTTAAGAGTGAATGGGGTGAGACAAATCCTCTTAAAGTGAAAATAACGGACAAAGTACAACCAAAAACTCTCTTTACAACTTTCCATCATGCAGAGTCAAAAATAAACAATCTCTTTGGAGATAAAAGTGATGAGCTTATCTTGACCGCTGCGTTTAAGTCGGTGCAGGTTTCAGTCATTAACTGTTAAGATGAGCAGAGCAAAAGGAAATATTGCAGAAGAGAGAGCTGCTGCGTTTCTTATTGAGAATGGTTTTAGCATTGTAGAGCGAAATTTTTATTCTCGCTTCGGTGAGGTTGATATTATCGCTTCAAAGAGTGATGTAATGCACTTTGTAGAGGTGAAGAGTGGTGAAGATTATGAGCTTGCTATTCAAAATATTACTCCTACTAAACTCTCTAGATTTACCAAAACGGTCTATGTCTATTTGAAAAAGAGTGCTTTGGATGTTGATTTTTGCATTGATGCGCTTATTGTAACTCCGCACAACATTGAGCTTTTGGAGAATATCACACTATGAAGACTTCACATCTCTTTACATTTATACTCTTGTTGCTATTTCTACCTCTTTCTTTAGTCCATGCTGCTATTGATGTAAAAAATATGGACAGACCTCTACTCTTATCGAGTAAAATTTATGTCGATAAAAGTGGCAAAACTTTTAAAGAAATTGTGAAGAGTGCAAAGTTTATACCCTTTAATAAACAAGAGATAAACTTAGGATTTACTCGTAATACCACATTGTGGATTCATTTCACTCTTTATAATTCAGGTGAGAAAAAAGAGACAAAGATACTGCAGATAAGAAACCCTCTTTTAGAAGATGTTTCACTCTATAAAAAAACTCAAAAGCTACAGCATAAGGGAACACTCTACCAAAGCATACCACGAGATGAGCTCCACACCATATTTGAAATAAGAGTGCAGCCAAAAGAGTTACAAGAGTACTACTTAAAAGTACGCAACACTACAACAGCACTGCGTTTAAGTATAAGGCTAAAAGATAAATTAGACTATCTTAAAGATGAATACCATGAGCAAAACATCATTTTTATATTTTTGAGTATTCTCGGATTGCTCTTTTTGTATAATTTTGTTCTCTACCTCTACACAAAAGAGAGAGTTTATGTTTTTTATCTCTTGTATCTTTTTGCACTGCTTTTTCAGCAGTCAACATATTTGGGTATTACTCAGATGTTTGCGCCTTCTTGGTTTGTCTATTATGACAATTTAGCTGTGGTTTTTAAGGTCAATTTACTTTTTATTAGTGCTGTTTTATTTGCAAAGAGTTTTTTGCAAACGCAGCGATATGAAAAAATAAACAAGATTTATAATGCTATTTTGGCACTTGGACTGATAGAGATTCCACTCTTTGGCTCGCCGTGGTTCTATCTGCCTGAGGTCTCAATTGTAACAGCACTCTTTTTTATCTATTTTAATATGTACGCAGCAATTTATATCTACAAACATGGGAAAAAAGAGGCACGTTTTTTTGTGGTGGGCTGGGCATTTCAGCTTGTTGGTTTTACTTTGATGATTATTGATGGACTAGGCTTTACTTCCATAATGGGAGAGCTTACAGATATAGTGATGTTTTTAACGGCTTTAGAGGCAATTGTGCTCTCTTTGGCATTTATTGACCGTTACAGTATATTTAAAAAAGAAAAAGAGAGGCTCGATACTTCGCTTATGCAAGAGTTGCAAAAGCGTCAAGAGATTGTGGAGCTAGAGGTGCAAAAAGCGACAGAAAAACTTAAAACATCTCTTGAAAATGAGAAAAATCTGCTTAAAGAACTGCATCATAGAAGTAAAAACAACCTACAGTTGATACTTTCGCTTGTGCGTATGCAAGAGGATGAGACAGAAGATAAGGTGCTGTGTTTAGGGCTGCAAGAGTTGGAAGGGCGCATTAATTCCATTGCCAAAATCTACACGATGCTTGACATCAAAGAGGATCTGCAAAGAATTGATATGGCTGCTTATATTGAAGAGTTATGTGAAGACATAAAAGCCCTCTCTCAAAAAAATGTCACTTATGAGTATGATATACGAAATATATTGTTGCCTTTACGCAGTGCAGGGTATGTGGGACTCATTGTTAATGAGTTGGTGACAAACTCCATTAAATATGTACAAAAAGAGCAGATAAGCATTCACATAAAGATGTATGAAAAAGAGGGGCGCTATGTACTGCGTTTACAGGACAACGGTGCAGGCTTTTCATTAGATGATGCAGCAAAAGAGCATTTGGGAATGAAGCTTATTGTCGCACTTGTTGAAAATCAACTCCACGGTACATTTACGCTGCAAGAAGATAGAGATTTTAACTGTACGATAAGGTTTAGTGAATGAAAAATGTTGTAATTATTGAAGATGAGAGTATTGTTGCGATGGAGATTGCAGGTTTTGTGCAGAGTTTAGGTTACAAGGTTGTAGCTACTTTCTCAAACGCAGCGGCATGTCTGGCACTTTTGAAAAAAGAGGCAGTTGATTTGATACTAATGGATGTTTATATTGAAGGAGATATGGACGGCATCGCATGCGCGGCAGCGATTCAGTCGTGGCAGAAGATTCCTGTTATTTACATTAGTGCCTTTAGTGATGATGAGACTCTCGAGCGTGCCATTAAAACCAAACCGAGTGCATACCTTGTAAAACCATTTAATAGAGAAGAGTTGCGAGTAGCAATGAAAATAGCTTTAAGTCATGCGCAGGAGCATCAACGAAGAGGTGATGTAATCTTTGACGAAGAGTTCTCTTTTGATACCCAGCGTGATGAGTTACTTCATAATGCACAGAGTGTTCATTTGACAAAAAAGGAGTTAGAACTCCTCAAACTCTTTTTAAGTACAAAAAACAATGTGCTCTCCTTGTATGAGATAGAAAATGAAATATGGCCAGATAAAGAGAGTAATGAAAATACCCGTAGAGCCCTTATTAGCAGGCTTAGAGCGAAACTAAACTATAAGTTTATAGAGACCATTCACTCCATAGGATACAAGCTACACATCTAAATTGCAATGTTTTTGCAATGACATCGTTTTATAATTGACAGATAGTAACTTAACTGTAGGAGTTAGTGATGTTAATTAAAAAACATATATTTTTCATCCTCGTAGTAGCTGTTGTTACTGCGTTTAGCGGATGTAGTGATGGGGGTGGTTCGAGTTCTTCGAATACGAATCAGAGTAGCAACACAACAGGATATTCTCAAAAGGGGCCATTTATGAATGGTTCTGTTGTTACTCTTTATCAGATACATAATGGTGAGCGTGATAGTGATGCTAAATTTGTAACACATACAACAGATGACAGAGGAAGTTTTGTGCTCATCTCTGACTGGTCTGGAGTGGCTGAAATAGTGGTCAAAGGTGCATACCTCGATGAGAATACAGGGTATTATGTAGAGGGAGGAGAACTCTCTGCTGTGGTAAATATGACGCAGGGCTCGCATAGAAATTTCAATGTAAACATATTTACAGATCTTGCTGCAGTACGCATTAAGGCTCTTTTAAAAGAGGGGAAAACATTTGAAGAGGCACAGCAGTCTGCAAGCGCTACAGTGCAAAAAATGTTTAATCTTGAGCTTTCTGATGGCACAAATCTTACAGATTTGGATATGACGCATAATGATACGAAAAGCAGTGTTGACAATGCACAACTTTTAAAGGTTTCAGCAGCACTTTTAAGTACACAAAATCCACAGGCTCTGCTTGATACTTTAAAAGAGAATCTTGCGACGGCTGGTGAGTTGCAAATAGATGGAAAAGCTGCACTGCAGGCGATAGCTAAAAAGCTTCCGGAAGTAAATATGAATCAGGTTGGAGCTATTGTGGGTGATGCAGTTGGAGATTTATCACACACTCAAGTGCCGGTATCTCCTCATCTTTTCGCTGGCAAGCTGCCTTTGAATGTAGATTTGAAGTTTAATGAAAAAGTAGATGTTCCTCTGCACTCCTCTGCACGCTCAAATGAAGTGACACTTGCAGGTTTTACGGGAAGGTTAACGCTACACGTTTTAGATGGATCAGCGTGGATTTTGCATACAAGTGGTACGCAGGAGCATCTTACAAATAATAAAACAACAACAGCAGAAGCAGGTTCTGTGCTCTATCTTGATAGTTTTATCTTTTCATCATATGATACACGAAGTACAACTACTCTTAATGTAAGTGGACGAGAGTTCTACTTTACTGCTGTTAGCGAGTCTGATCCAAACGCAACAAATGACAGAACTCCAAGCAGTTTTGATTTAGGAGAAGCACTTAACGCAGAACCTTCGAGTGAAGTTACAAGTAAGACAATTACAGTTACGGGGCTTTCTCAAGGTGCCAAAGTAGATATGAACATTACAAATGGACGTTATTCTCTGAATGGTGCTTCAAAAAGTACAGCTCCTATAAAAGTCAAAAATGGTGATAGTATTGTTGTTTATGTAACTACAAGCAATCAGTTTTTAACTAAACGCAGCGCAATACTCAACATTGGAGGTGTGAGTGGTGAATTTGCGACAGTAACAAGAGTCAAAGATATTACACCTGATGCTTTTAGAGTACCGACTATTTACAATGTAGAACGTAACTCTCAACATGAGAGCGCATTTGTTGCAATGAAAGGATATGAGGGTGGACTTGACTTAGATATAGAAGATGGTGAGGCACAGTTAGAAGGCGATAGCCAATGGGTGACACATATGAGCGCTGTCCCTGTAGGTGTAAAGATAAAATTTAGACAAAGAGCATCTTCAGAGTTCAATAAACGTTCATACACTTCTATAACTCTTGGAACCTATCAAACATATTTCAAAACTGTAACAAAAGCAAATCCAAATCTTATGAGCAGTGTGCCAAATGTTGTAGAGTTTAGAAAAGTTTTTGATGTGCCTGTAGGTAACGGTGCTGTTAGTGATGTTGTAGAGGTAAGTGGAGTAAGTGCTCCAGAGGGTGTCAAACTAAGAATTTATGATGGCCTACTTCAGATCAATGGTGGAGAGTGGAAAACGGGTGTTGTTTCAGGTGTTAAATCTGGTGATACACTGCGTTTAAGAATAGATAATCTTTCAAAATACAACACAGAATACAGAGCTCTGTTGCATTATCTTGATGAAAATGGGACAGGGCATTTTATGGGAATGTTTCAAGCCTTCACGGCCGAGCAGGATACTACGCCTGATCCTATCTCTTTTGTATATGTACACGATGCAGATTTTAATCATGTATATGTATCGAACGAAGTGACTATTTCTGGTCTGGATGATGATGCTAATATATTGGTGAATATCGTGGGTGAAGCACAAGGGAGCGCGTATCAGTATAGTGTAAACAGTGGTGCTTGGCAAAATACACCGGGAAGTGTTGTGCTGAAAAATGGCAATAAAATAAAACTAAAAATATACTCTTCAAGCGAGCAGGGTACAACATCAAGTATGTTTGTAACCTTTAATGACAAGCTGATTCCATACAGAGTAATAACAAATATTGCCCCTGAGTTTTTAAACAGTGTTTTATTCGACAATCTTGAGGTAAATAATACTATATCTTTTACACCACAGGTAAAAGATACGCAAGTGGTAACTTTTAGTTTGGAAAATGCACCTGATTGGTTAAATATAAATACAACAACAGGAGAAATATTTGGCAAAGTGGCTTCTGGAAAGTATAAAAATGTGAAGCTAATAGCAACCGACAGCGGTGGACTCTCAAGTGCATTGATATTTGATTTGTTTGCAGATGTCGCACCGACTATTTCAAGTAATAGTTTTGGACAGATTTTCTATCAAGATGATACGGCAAAAGAGAAAAATATATTTACCTTTGCATTTAAAATCGCTGATACAGATAACAATATTTCAGATTTGAATGTCACTTTGAGAAATGAAATTACGCATGAAAACCTTCCTCCTGATGGTATTAACAGAGGCTTTAATGAGAGTAGAATTACCTGCGATATGGATGGAAACTGTGGTGCTCGCATATCGTTTTATTTTTCACGACAAGATGGTTTGCATCCAAGTATGCGTACAAAACATTATGTTACAGTAAGCGATGGAGATAAAAATGCTACAAATTATGTAGAAGTGTGGTTTGCACCTGTTAAACCAGAGCTTAGTGGAGAGACACAGCAAAGCATTGGGTTTGTGACAAAAGCAGAGAATGCCTATAGACACTATGGTTTTGTGCCAGATAATGCAGGAAATAAAGCAGAGAGTTGGAGTATAGCAAACAAGCCCGTCTGGGCAGATTTCAACACAAGCTCGGGAGAGTTGAGTGGAACGCCTTCACTTGATCAAAACGGTACATATAAAAACATTCAAGTAACAGCAACAAATGACAGAGGGAGTGATACTTTTATATTTTCTATTACAGTTGTTGATAAAACACCACCAAAAGCCTTTGAATTAGAAGATTATTATGGAGTTGAACTCAATAAATACTACGATACATTTTTAACAGTAGATTGGTTGGCTGATGGGCAAAGCGCGGCTATTAGTAGTAGTGGTTATGGGGGACAGGCAACGCACAGTGGTTTTGCGGTTAATGGTGAGAGTGATGTAACGAGTGTTAAAAATGGAGATATTGTAAGAGTAGGGCATCTCTCCTCAAATGAGTACGATACTGAATTGCATACAACTATAACTATTGGCGATGACAGTGATGATTTTATAACGCGAACAAAAGCTTCTGCAAGTACAAAAATTCCTCTTATAGTGGGAAGTCCAAAAATGAGTGCAAATATTCATGAGCGCTACAGTTATATACCACAAATGAGTAATGATACAACAAAATATGCTCCTGTAACAAAACCGTTTGAAATTCAAAATAAACCGGACTGGGCTGCGTTTAACACAGCAACCGGTGAGCTAAGCGGTACGCCAACAGCGATGGGAGTATATAAAAATGTGAAAATAATTGCTCATGGTGACAATGGTATGGATGATATTACTTTTGACATTTCAGTAAGTAATGATGGACCATCAATGCATAGTAGTAATTTGAGTTTAGAGAATGAAAACTTGGATTTTACCTACAATGACAATAGTGACTGGAGAGGTAAAATAACTGAAGTCTCTCTATTTGGATGCGCTATGCAAAGCACTGCTACTGTATTAGAGAGCACTGATTATACCTTTAGTGAAGGTGCGTTGCAGTTGCATGTTTCAAGCTCAAATAATGTTGCACTGCATGTCCCAACTTTTGGTGGATATAGACTCATTATAAAAGCGACAGATTATGTAGATGATAATGTATACACAGAGATGGTTTTAGATGGACAATATGGTATAAGTGCAACACTTGGTGCATCTACAGCACTGACTGAGGAGAACCTCGATGGTGCAAAAGTACAAATTGCACTCAACAATGCTTTGAAATTTAAAGACAATGTTTTAGATAGCAGTAACTTTACTCTTACACAAGCGCCAGAAGCGACGCATATTACAAACGCAAGATATATAGATGCAACACATGCTGAGCTGACACTCTCTTATAATGGTGTAGATTTTGACTCTGATGCACTACTCAGTGTAGCCATTAACACAAATGAGCTCAATACTCCATGTGCAAATATAACTACAAGTACAGTTCCAGTAGTGGCAATCATAGAAAAACCTTACATCAATATGCTCTATCCTGATGATCCAAGCGCAGGTGATAAGTTTGGTATTAGTGTAGCTGATAGAAACGGCACTATTGCCGTTGGAGCAAGTAGTGGAGTGTATATCTTTAAAAAAGGGAGTGATGGCAACTATACACAAACGCAAAAAATCACTCCACCAGAAACTCTCAACACAGTGAGTAGTTTTGGAGATAGTGTAGCTCTTGATGGTGATTATTTACTCATAGGTTGTATACACAATAATCTTACTGAGGATGCAAAAGAAAACGCAGGTGTCGCTTTAGTCTATAAAAAAGATGCAAATGGAGTTTATCAACAAATAGCAGACCTAACACCTGCGGATAATGAAGCGTATGATAACTTTGGAAATGCTGTTTCTATAAGTAAAGATATGATACTTGTAGGTGCAGAAAATGCACTTAGAGAGCCAGACCGTGGCGGTAGAGGAAAAGCTTATTTGTATAAAAATGACGGAAATGACAACTTTACATTAGTAGAGACCATTACAAGAGACAATGGAAAACCTTTTGATGGTTTTGGTCATGATGTAGCCATTACACATGGTGTTGTAGGTACAAATGAAGAGAACACTTCATTTATGCTTGTTGGAAGTTATGTTCTTCCAGACTATGATTCTGCAACAAATACAACAGATACAAAAGAGGAACTAGGTGCAGGTTTTGCAAACTACTACCTTTATAAAGATGGTATGCTCTCCGACCCTGTTGTCGTAACTGCTGATGACAGTACAACACTCTCAGACCACTTTGGTTCGGGTGTTGCACTTGGCGGTAATCTTGCTGTGATAGGCTCAAGTGTGAGACTTTACAGCTACGCACGAGGTGAGGGAGATGCTCTTAATGCAGGAGTGAAAATAGAGAATGCTGGAGCAGGCATCAGCGGTGGTAATGTTGCTGTTAATTTTACAGGTTATAACAATAAAGCAAGAAATGTCATAGTCGCCGGTAGAAAAAGTTTTGTTTCAAACGAAGAGAGCTCGGCATATACAGCGTATGAGTCTCGTCTCAATGATAATGATGATTTAGGCTATAGTGCTTCGTTGTCAGGCTTTGAAGTTGCACGTGGTGACTACTCGAACAGTGATTTAGTCTCTAACGGTGGGGCAGTGCTTGTGACAAATGCGTATGAAAATATTACAAGTACAACAAGTTCAGCAGCAACACCTCCAACCATAAGTGAGCCAGAGTATGGTTATGGACTCGCTACAGATTATGTGGACTTTGCATTTGCTGCAGATGATACTTGGAAAAATGCCATTACAAATGTGCTTTATAAAGCGGGAGCAAATGCTGAGTATGTAGTACTTGATGCTAATGACTACACAATCACGGCAGACAATAATATTCGTCTACAAACAGCACAATCGACAAATGTTGCACTCCATACACCGTATGAGTCTCATGGCTCTTTACTTGTTAAAGCAGATAGCTATCTTGATGATGTTGTGACTATTAGTAGAGTTGGAGGGGGTTCTCATGCTATAAAAGTAGAACTCTCTTCAGATACAGCTTTAAATGAGAACAATCTTGACGGGGCGGTGATTCACATCGCTCTTGCTAACACGTTAGAGTTTACAGATTCTGCTTTAGAGAGTGTGAACTTTAGACTTGTCGGTGCACCAACGGGTGTGAATATTGACACTGTTGCATACAGCGATGCAACACATGCAGATGTGACACTTGCGTTTGATGGAACAGATTTTGATGATAACGCAACGCTTGGCATTACACTAAACGCAGCGGAGTTAAATGCTTATGAAGGTGTTGCTTCAGAGAATACTTTAGAGGTTACAGCAGTTGTTGAAACAGCAGCAGATGGTGTAACACTTCAAGCGGTTGACCCATACATAACATACGCGCGTTTTTGGTATGATAAAAATAGTAATGGACAAGTAGAAGATTATGAACTCTCTACATATTCAGATGAAAATGGTAGTTTTAGTTTTAGTTTTAGTACGAGTGTAGATGATGCTAGTCTTATTACTATGATAGAGAGTGGTCTGCATAATGGACGACCTTATGATGGTAACTTAACACTCGAGTACAATGCATCAACAGCTGCGTTTATCTCTCCCGTTACGACTTTAGAGCAAAAAGGTTTCACGCTTGATGAGATACGTACCATGCTTGTAGATGCAGGAGTCTCTAGTGATTTAAATGTCAGTGAGCTCATTATGAATCCTATGGATAGTACACTATTGCCATTAGATGGAAATATGAGTAGCTTTTCTTATGCTGATATAGCTAAATTTAGACGAATATTTATAGGTAATGCAGCATTAAACGCAGTGATAGCAGCACAAGATGCATATGGACTTGATAAAGCATCACTGCAAGATATGCTCACACATGTTTACTCTATGGGTGAAGGTGGAGAAGGATCTCCTGCTCCAACATCGCTTTTAGCATATGGGGTCTCTTTGGGAAATTTTATTTTAAGTGATGGAAATCTCAAAAGTTACAATGCAAGAGGGGAAGCGAGAATTTATGTCTCGATGACAAATCTTCTACATGAGGTAGTGCAAAATTATATTGCTGATAATGGCAGTTTAGATGATGGAATTCTCTATGCTCTTAAAAATAATATTACAGATAACTACTTTAATATTGTAGAGGCAATGACAAATGCTTATGCCGATGCACTTGCTGCAGGTGTGAGTGATCCAAAAATCGAATGGGTATATTTAGGTGAGCATCACAGACCTTTATGGATGCTCTCAGTTACTGATATGCAAAATATATTTGATAATCATGTTTTTAATACGATTGTCATTAAGTATACAGATGCAAACGGTGATGCTCAAAAAATTGAGTTTGATATAGATAAAGAGTACTTAGAAAACTCTACACATTTAGGACAATGGAGCATTAGCAACAGTAAAGTGTTGGCCAACAACAAAGAGATAGAGTTTAGAGGTACTAAATTAAAAATAGATGGAGTTGATTATGATGTTCTTGATGTCGGTAGTTATTTACCTGATGGCTCACTAAATAATTTTTATGAAGAGATTCCAGAGTTTAGCACTATTTCAACTCCAGTCGATGGTGCAAAATATATTGATGTTAACAGCACTTTTATGATGAAAGTTGTTTCAAATACACTGCCAATAAGATTGCAAGAGCATACAAGCTGTTCTCTCTCTCAAGGTTGGAACGGTAATGTAGATGTAAATGTTACTTTTGGATTTTCAAATACAATTGTAGTAACACCTAAAGAAGCACTTAAACATAATCGTCCTTATACATTGAACTGTGGTATAAGCTATGGTGATGATTACGCTGGCAAATCAGTTGGATTTACCTCTGAGGAGTTATATTTTCCGATTTTAAGAACAGGACAAATCGAGAGTTATGATGTCAATGGACAAATAACAAACGATTCTAGTATTAAAGATGATGGGTATTATCAATTTGGACGAGAAGTGATACATGGTGACAATAATGGTACAAATACTGTTTCTGACTCTCAAACAGGTTTAGAGTGGGAAGATGATGGTCAAGCAGATACTAATGGCGCTTCGAGAACAGCAGCTTCATACGGACCTTGTGAGCAGCTTGACTTAGATGGAAAAACAGACTGGAGAGCACCAACAGCTTTAGAAATAATCTCATTATTTAACTTTCAAGGTAGCAGTATTAATGGTTTTGACAATATCTCTACTTCAAGTACAGGATACTGGACTTCAACAAAAGGTTTTGATTCAACGGCCTCTAACAGTGATGAGTATATTTATGTAGTGATGCCTAAATATTCTGACACAACAGATGAAACATACAAAAAAATGCATATGTGTGTACGCATTTATAGAGAGAGTAATACAGATAAAGCAGAGATGAAAAAAGATGGAGATATTGTTATTGATTATAAAGATAATCTTGAATGGTCTGATGATGCTGATGTAAATACAGACAGAACATGGGAAGCAGCAATAAGTAGTTGTGAAAATTCGACTTTAGGTGGTCATGAAGATTGGAGAATGCCAAATATCAATGAGCTTGTAAGAACTGCTGGACATAGTGTAGAACCATCAAGTGATGTGAATCAAGAGGGGTATCCAAATAGTATAAATACAGTATTTACAGCAACAGCATTTGGGGAAGAGTTCTGGTCATCTACAACTGATAACAGTGATACAACGAAGGCCTATTATCTCAATGGACGCTATGGAACAATATTTTCAGTATCTAAAGATACAACAAGAAAAACTAGATGTGTAAGGACAAAATAGGAAAAAATATAACATAATTAGTGCCTATTATCAAATTTTATAGTATAATTGCATCCATAAATTGTTATAAGGATTACTTATGAAAAGAAGATTACCGTGGTGGTTAGGTGGCATATTAATGGCACTGTTACTACTTTTTACTTTCTCTGTTTTTGGAGGAAATAGACCTCTTGGAGCATCAACGTATGTTCCGTACTTTGCTGGAGTTCTGTTTAATATGGATCCAAAAGATTATGTTTACTTGCAACATGTGAAAAATCCTGGTGCTTGGGAAGGTGTTATGCTTCTTGGTTCTTTGTTTGGTGGTTTTTTAACAGCTGTATTTGTTACAAAATCTTTTCGTTTTAGTGTAATGCCAACCGCATGGAAAGCATATAAAAATGGTTCCGTTATTTCTCGTCTTGTATGGAG
>NZ_JALXBK010000087.1 GCF_026991475.1 Sulfurimonas sp.
TACTCCAAGAGTTTGGGCAGTTTCACGAATATACTGCTTTGCAGGTGAAAAAAGCTTTAACGGGTAAAGCAAAGGCGCAAAAAGAGCAGGTTGCGTTTATGGTAAAGCGTCTTTTAAATATCAAAAAAGAGATTAAACCTTTGGATATTTCTGATGCTATGGCGGTTGCTATAACACACTCTCAGAGGGTAAAACTCAAGGGGTCGCGTAAGTGATTGACTAACAAATTTATATGGTCTAATGTGAGGACAAATCCTCGCTTCGCTCTGAGCCTTGCATAAAACCATATAAAATTTAAAGCTGTGAAACTATTAAACGCAGTGATAAATTAATAAATAAAAGAGGAAATATAATGTCAAAATTTGAAAATGTAACAGTAGTAAAAGAGGCAAATATTTACTACGATGGAAAAGTAACAAGTAGAACAGTTGAATTTAGTGATGGAAGTGTGAAATCTTTAGGCATTATGCTTCCTGGTGAATATATATTTAATACAGCAGATAAAGAGATTATGGAAATAATGAGTGGTGAGTTAGAAGTAAGACTTCCTGGTGAAGAAGTATTTAAAACACTTCATACACCCGAAACTTTTGAAGTCCCTTCTAATGCTGCGTTTGATTTGAAAATAAAAAGCGTTACAGACTACTGCTGCTCTTACATCAAGTAGTTATACAGCGTATTTAGCAGCGAGTGAGCCTAGAGCATTTACATCAAGTGTTCCGCTTACTCTCTCAACCTCACGACCACCTTTAAAGACTATGATAGTTGGAATACTTCTAATGTTAAAACGCGCACCTAAATTTTGTTCATTTTCAGTGTTTACTTTTGCAAAAAGTGCCTTAAGTGGAAAGTTTGTTGCAGCGCGTTCAAAATTTGGTGCCATCATTTTACATGGTCCACACCACGGTGCCCAAAAATCTATAATGACGGGAATATCACTGTTTACAACAACTTCATCAAAATTGCTACTGTTTAACTCTATAGGTTTTGTATCTAAGAGGGATTTTTTACATTTTCCACAATTCGCTTTTTTATAGCTATCTTTTTGTGGTACATTATTTATGCTTAGACAATGGGGACATACTACTCTCATAATTTATTCCTTTTTTCGGACAATTATACATTTTTAAAAGCTAAAAAAATGCTACTTTAGTTAGTTTTCTTGTTTAAAAGATTCTATTCTTTCTGCCATACCAAAATCAGGATTTTGTTTTGGTTCCAAAACAACTTGTGCTACCGTTTTGTTATCGTTGTTTATAACTATTGGAGCTAAAAAGTTTATAGTTGATTTTTCAAGTGGTTTTTGAATGAGTAAGATGTTATAGACAGTTATGCTTGTGTCGTTATCTATTTTTAAGAGGGTTTTTATATCTTGTGGAAGATTAAATGAATACTCTCGTAAGAGATGTGGATTTACAAGAATAAAAGAGATATTTTTATTATTAGCATCACTCATTTTAGAAAAAAAATCATCAATAGGCTCTATAACAATCTCTTGCATATCTTTAAAACCTAATATTTCACTCACAACTTTATAACCCATTTAGTATCCTTTAAAATGAACTCTCTTGGTATTTTATACTTTTTGAAATTACATAACATATAGAGTTCTTAATGCTATCTATATTATAGCACGCTCCAATAGCAAATGCAAATTCATTATTAGTCATTATTATACTTATGCCATCATTCAAATCAATAAGTGGGAGTTTGCTATTTTGGACTAAAGATGCATCAGTTACATCTGTGAATAAAAAGCTTAAACTTATCCAATCAAAATCTCTTGCACTATTTTGTGCTGCAAGAGAGAGTTTTATCTGTGTAGCAGAGATAATTTCTAATGAACGCAACTCAGCATCTTTAAAATCATTAAATCTTTTTAAAAAGTTTGAGAGCTGCGTTTGAGAGAGCGGTTTCATTTTATTGACAACCTACACACTCCATAGATCTGTCTTCAACATCGTTTGCTACTTCCGGTGATTGTGAACGCAGGTAGTAGGTAGATTTTAAACCTAATTTCCAAGCAAGCATATATATTTCATTAAGGTATCTTCCACTTGCTTTATCAAGTGTAATGAAGATGTTGAGTGATTGCCCTTGATCTATCCATTTTTGTCTGATTGCTGCAGCTTTTATTAAAATAGTTTGGTTTAGATCATATGCTGGTGTGTAGTAACTCCATGTTTCAGGAGAAAGATTTGGAACAACAACAGGTATAAGACCACTTAAATTCTCTTCTGACCACTTGCGTTTAAAGACGGGCTCAATTGCCTGCGTAGTTCCTGTAAGTATAGAGATAGAACTTGTTGGTGCAATAGCCATAAGATAACCGTTTCTCATGCCCTGTTTTTTTACTTTTGCGCGGAGTTCATCCCACTCATATTTTGAAGCAAAAAGACCACCACGATCAACAAGGTTAATAACCTCTGCATTAGCATGATCTTGAGGCATAATCCCTCTACTCCATTTACTCCCTTCAAACTCAGGATATGCACCTTTTTCTAAAGACAGATCAGCAGAAGCAGAAATAGCATTGTATGAAACTGCTTCCATTATTTCATCTATTTTATCAAAATGTTCTTGAGTTCCCCACATAATGCCAGCTTCTGCAAGCATTTGTGATTCACCCATAACACCAAGACCAATAGAACGGCTTCTAATGTTTGTGCGTTTTACTTTTTCAATAGGGTAGAAGTTCAAATCAATTACATTATCTAAACATCGAATAGCAGTAGGAATAATTCTATCTATCTCTTCTTTTGTGTTAATTTTAGAGAGGTTTACTGAAGCAAGATTACATACGGCAGTTGCACCATCCACTTTTTCTTTTTCAACAACAAAAATCTGCATACCACCAAGTGAGTCGAGTGCAGTTACTTTTTTCGCTGGTTTTTCGATGCCGCTGTCAACTTTGACTATTTCATTCTCTTCATAACTAACACTCTCACCGTTTTCGAAGATAAATTTTATTTTATAGTGATTTGGTTGTGTGTTTTGAAAAATTTCTGTACAGAGATTAGAACTTCGTATAACACCAAAGTGGTCGTTTGGATTTGCACGGTTAGCATTATCTTTAAAACATAAAAATGGTGAGCCGGTTTCAAAATAAGAAGTAAGTATTTTTTTCCATAAATCTTTTGCTTTTATTTTCTCTTTAATGATACTCTCATCTTGCTCAAATTCCATATAACGTTTGTTAAATGCTTCACCATAAAGTTCTGTAAGTTCACGTACATCATAAGGATCAAAAAGTGTCCAGATTGCATCTTCTTGAACGCGTTGCATGAAGAGGTCATTTAACCACATTGCAGGGAAAAGGTCATGCGCACGGCGACGCTCTTCACCAGAATTTTTCTTAAGATCCAAAAAGTCATTTATATCAATATGCCATGGTTCAAGATAAACGGCAATTGCACCCTTACGTGTTCCAAGTTGATCAACTGCAATTGCAATGTCGTTTGTTATTTTTAAAAATGGTATTGTCCCGCCTGCTGCATTTTTGTGTCCATCGATGTATGAGCCCATAGATCGAACCTGTGTCCAATCCCAACCAATTCCACCACCAAATTTAGAGAGCATTGCCATCTCTTGATAGGCATCGAAAATTCCCTCTATATTGTCAGGTGTAGAGCCAATATAACATGAGCTTAGTTGATGTCGTGGTGTTCTTGCGTTTGAGAGAGTTGGTGTTGCTAACATCACTTCAAACTTACTTATCATGTTATAAAATTTTATTGCCCACTCTTGACGTTTTTCTTCTCTTTGTGCCAAGAACATTGCAATAGCCATAAACATATGTTGTGGTAACTCTATAGGGTTTGAATTTCTATCTTTAATAAGGTATCTGTCATAAAGCGTTTTAATTCCAAGATAATTAAATTGTAAGTCACGTTCTGGTTTAATATGTTTTTGGAGTGCATCAAGGTCATACATCTCTTTAAGACCTAAAAGAATACGCCCCTCTTTTTCACCTTTTTCAAGATATTTTTCTAAAGAGCAATACCCTGTGAAACCATTTACTTGATGGTAAAGATTGAAAAGGAAAAGACGAGAGGCAACGAAAGTCCAGTTAGGAGCATCGATGTCAATTTTATCTACTGCTGTTTTTATGAGTGTCTCTTGAATCTCTTTTGATGTTATACCATCACGAAAGTGTATTTGTGCATCAACCTCAAGTTCACTTTGGCTTACATTGTATAAGCCTTTGACGGCTGCAGAAGTGTATTTTTGTATTTTTGAAATGTCAAGAGGTTCTGTTCTTCCATTTCTTTTTATAACTGTTATCATCTTTGTCTATT
>NZ_JALXBK010000088.1 GCF_026991475.1 Sulfurimonas sp.
CTCTAGTGCTAGCTTTGATTTTGATTAGAGATTTTTCACTGCCTCGTAAGCAGTATCCATCATTATATCTATCTCTTCTTTTTTGATGATATAAGGTGGCATAAAATAGACAATATGCCCAAGTGGTCGTAGTAAAACACCATGCTTTAAGCCGTATTGATAAACTTTTAATCCTATTCTCTCTTGCGGTTCATACCCTTTTAATTCTACCACAGCCACCATACCCGTTTGACGAGTCTCTTTTACATTATGAAGCTTCTCAAATTTTTGAAGTTTTTGTGCCATATAAGCAGAGAGTTCTCTGTTTTTTTCTATAATATTTTCATTTTCAAAAATATCAAGTGTTGCGTTTGCAGCAGCACAGGCAAGAGCATTTCCTGTATAAGAGTGTGAATGTAAAAATGCTTTATGTTTGTTATAATCACAATAAAATTTCGCATAAATCTCATTTGAAGTCAGCACAACAGAGAGTGGCAGATACCCTCCTGTAAGCCCTTTTGAAAGCACTAAAAAATCAGGAGAAATGCCTGCTTTTTGAGATGCAAACAGCTCGCCTGTACGCCCAAATCCAACCATAACTTCATCCGCTATAAGATGCACATTATACTTTGTACAAATCTCTCGAATACGCACTAAAAAGAGAGGATGGTACATATGCATATACCCTGCTCCTTGAATCAATGGTTCAAGTATTATAGCACTTATTTCATCAGCTCTTTTCTCACACAGAGTCTCAAACGCAGCGGCTGCGTTTAGTGCAGCTTCTTCACTCATATCTTTAGGAACCTGCGTTTGAATAGTTTCAAGAAGAAGTGGGGCATAGGTATCTTTGTAAAGTTCTACATCCCCAACACTAAGCGCACCTATTGTCTCACCATGATATGAATTTTTGAGCGATACAAACAGAGGTTTTGTTATACCATCATTCAAATGTGCATGAAAACTCATCTTAAGCGCTACTTCAACAGCAGAAGAGCCATTATCTGAATAAAAACATTTATCTAAATCTGGCGGTGTTAGTTGCACAAGTCTCTCAGAGAGTTTTACCACTTGTTCATGTGTAAATCCTGCGAGTATAACATGCTCTAGGCTATCTAACTGCTCTTTTATTTTCTCATTTATATAACTGTTAGTGTGTCCAAACATATTGACCCACCAACTACTAATGGCATCCATATATCTATTACCCTCAAAATCCTCCAAATAAATTCCATGCGCTTTTTTTATAGGAATTAGAGGAAGTGTTTCATGATCTTTCATTTGAGTACAAGGGTGCCAGAGGACATCCAGGTCTCTATTTTTCAATTCTTCATTTTTCATAAGCAAATTATAGCTTTGTAGCGCCTCTTTATCAAGTTTTAATACGAATTTACATAGAATTACGTAAATTTGATACAGAAGGTATATTTTATATGATTACGTGGATGCAAAGGCACAAAAAGTGGCTAATAATAACTATTTGGATTTCAACTATCGCTTTTATTGGTGCTGGTTTCGTAGGATGGGGGCAATATAGCTACGGAAACAAAGCTGGAGCAGTTGCAAAAGTAGGGGATATTAAAATTTCTCAAAGTCAACTTCAAAAAGCTTACTCTCGTTTATACAGCCAATATAGCCAAGCACTACAGGGTAATTTTGATGAAGAAAAAGCAAAACAGTATGGACTAAAACAACAAGCACTTCAAAGTCTGCTCCAACAAGCACTCATTTTAAATCTTGCATCTTTTTATGATTTACTTACAACAAATGATGAGCTAATCAAAGCATTGGAAGCACAAAAAGCTTTTCAAGAAAATGGTGTTTTCAATAAAGAAGTATATAAACAAGTACTAGCACAGAATAGACTCACACCTACAGAGTATGAAACTGAATTAAAAAAAGAGTTATTAATAGAAAAAACTCTTAAACTCCTTCCTATTGAAGTCTCAAAAAATGAGCAAAACATTCTTGCTTCAATATTTAAAATAGCAGATAAAATCAAATATAAAAAAATTACACTTAATAATATTAAAGTAAATATTACAGATGAAAAACTCAAAAAATTCTGGCAAAGCCGCAAAAATGATTTTATGAGTGATGTTATATACCAAGTAAAGTTTATAAAACAAGCACCTGTTACAAAAGAGTATGATACGAAAAAAATAACAAACTACTACCAAGAAAATAAAACACACTATAAAGCAAAAGATGGAAAAATTCTTCCTTTAGCAAAAGCGAAAAAACAGGTTATTCAAGAATTGAATCAAAAAGCAACAAAAGAACAAGCATTAAGAATGTACATAGCATTTAAAAAAGATAGACTAAAAGCTGATATTACTCCAACAGAAGCTACTGTTTCTAAATCTAGTAATCCTTTTACTCCTGAAGCATTGGTAAAAATATCAAAACGCTCACTTGCAGATCCATTTATGAAGCCTATTAAGGTTGGTGAGAGTTACTATATATTTAAACTAATAAAAATCACACCAGCACAAGCGAAGAGCTTTGCTGCTGCAAGAAAAGAACTTTTACCAATATATATAACTCAAATGAGAAAAGAAAGTATTGTAAAACTTGCTACAAATTCTTTAAAGAATTTTTCAGGTAATACCACAGGATTTGTTACAATAAACGCAGTAGATAAACTCACAGCTTTAGATAAAACAGAAGCAACAAACTTTTTGCAAAAACTTTTTGTTAGTGATAAGAAAAAAGGTTTTATAACGCTTAATGATGGAAATGTTATTTTGTATAACATTTTGGAACAAAAAATGCTTCCTAACACTAACATTAAATTGAATGGTGAAATGCGTAAGCTAAAAAGTGCAATGTTCAATGAAGGCTTAATTAAAAAGCTTCAAAAAATGTACAAAACTGAGATATATATCAAAGGACTCTAAGTTGAGTAGAACTGTTTTAGCCATCGATATTGGCTCTACAAAAATCTGTGCAATAACTGCTGAAATAGATAACAATAATGACATCTCTATAACAGGAGCTGGAACGACAAAGGCGCAAGGGCTTAAAAAAGGTAGTATTACCAATATTGAGTTAGCTTCTCGTAGTATTAAAACTGCAGTAGAAGATGCCAAACGAGTTTCAGGCAGTTCTATTTCAACTGCCATTGTCTCTATGTCTGGAGCTTATACAAAAAGTTTAAATTCTAACGGTATAGTGAACATACAAAGTAAAGAAATATCTCTTGAAGAAATAAAACGTGTTATGCATACATCTTTATATAATGCTAACATTCCAAATGAATATGAAGTGCTTCATGCGCTTCCTTTTAATTTTAAAGTGGATGATCAAGATTATATAGAAGATCCGCTTGGGATGAATGCTTCACGCTTAGAAGTTGAAACACACATCATTACAACACAAAAATCAAATCTAAATAACCTGAAAAAAGCTGTAAGAGGCGCTGGAATTGAAGTAGAGAACATTGTGCTCAACAGTTACGCTTCTGCTATTGCAACACTTAATGAAGATGAAAAAGAGTTAGGTGCTGCTGTAATTGACATGGGTGGAAACACAAGTAATATTGCTATCTATTCAGGTAACTCAATAAGATACAATGAATATCTTGGTGTCGGCTCAAATCATGTTACAAGTGATCTGTCAATGGCACTACATACACCACTTAATGTTGCGGACAAAGTAAAACTTACTTATGGTTCACTACTTACACCAAGTAATGAACTTATTGAGTTACCAATAATTGGCGATGAAAATACTACACATGAAGTTTCTCTTGAAGTTGTACACAATGTCATCTTTGCACGTGTGGAAGAGACTCTTATGATTTTGGCACAGTTTATTGAAAATAGTGGATTAAAAGATCAAATTGGTGCAGGAATTGTCCTGACTGGTGGTTTTTCAAAAATGGATGGCATTAGAGATTTAGCTGTTGCTACTTTTGGTTCAATGCCTGTGAGACTTGCAAAACCAATGGAAATGAATGGACTTTTTGACTCTCTTAGAGGGCCAGAATTTTCTAGTGCTATTGGTCTTATTATGTATTCTGCAAATGCATATACAAGGTATGAGATTGATGTAAATAAACGTGTACGCCATACAAATGAGATGCCAGTAGAACAAAGTAGTGTTGATTTTAGTAGCACTCCAGATATTCCAGTTGCACCATCAGATGAACCTAAAAAAGCAAAAATGATTAACCTGGCGGTGGAAGATGCAAAAGAGAAAAAGAGTGATGAAGCAAGTAGCTTGAACAAGTTTTGGAACTGGGCGACCCAGTTATTTTAAAGGAGTGAGATAATGGAACCATTTATAGTTGAAGAAGCACATAATCCTAACGGAGCAAGAATTATAGCAGTCGGTGTTGGTGGTGGCGGCGGTAATATGATAGGTCACATGATTAATGAAAATGTGACAGGCATTGAGATGATGCTTATCAATACTGATGCACAGGTCTTAAGTGAGACAAACGCAGCAACACGCATTCAAATAGGTGCAAAGCTTACCAAAGGTCTTGGTGCAGGGATGAAACCAGAGATTGGTAAAGATTCTGCATTAGAGAATTATGATGAAATAAGAGAAGCACTTGATGGTGCAGATATTGTATTTATCTCTGCTGGTTTAGGCGGTGGTACAGGAACAGGAGCTGCTCCAGTTGTTGCACAAATTGCAAAAGAAGTTGGTGCGCTGACTATCTCTGTTGTCACAAAACCTTTCCGCTTTGAAGGAAACAGAAGACTCAAACTCGCAGAGAGTGGATTAGAAGAGCTTAAAAAAGAGAGTGACTCTATTGTAGTTATTCCAAATGACAAACTTCTCTCTATCATCGACAGAAAACTTGGACTAAAAGAGAGTTTTAAAATTGTAGATGCAATTTTAGCACAGGCTGTTAGTGGTACTTCTGGTGTTATCCTCTCAAGTGGAGATAATGACATCAACCTTGACTTTGCTGACTTACAAACGGTTATGAGTCACAAGGGTATGGCACTTATGGGTGTTGGTGAGCATGAGGGAGAAAATGCTGCTTATGAGGCTATTAAAGCTGCTATTGAATCTCCACTACTTGACAATATGTCTATTAACGGAGCCATGGGTGTGTTAGTTCACTTTAGTATGCATCCAGACTTTCCAATGTTAGAGCTTGCGGATGCCATGGATGTTGTTCATGAAAGTGCGCATGATGATGCTGAAGTTATCTGGGGAACATCAACAGATACTACACTTCCTGAAAATTATGTAAAAATTACCATCGTTGCTACTGGTTTTGAAAGAGATCTTGCAACTACAAACAATGAAGACTTTGTAAGTGAAACTCCTGTAGCTCCTCGTGCAAAAGTTCGTCCACGACTTGTTGTTGGTGGAGACTTAGACAGTGACTATCTTGACATTCCCGCATATATGAGAAATCAACAAGACTAATCTTCATTGAACTCCTTTTCTAAAATTATGAAGGCCAAATCACTCCTTGGTCTTCGTGAAAAATCTTCTCTAAAAGAGATCAAAAACAAATACAAAAACCTTATGAAAAAATGGCATCCTGATAAGCATAGAGATGATATTGAAAAAGCAAATCAGATGAGTATGCAGATAAATGAAGCATATGAAACTATACTACAATACTGTAATAATTATGAGTACCCTTTTGATGAGGAGAGTGTTAAAAAAAACACTTATACCCCAAGTGAATGGTGGAATGATAAATTTGGTGCAACAAACGACACAATCTAAAGAAAAACCCCATTTTTAAAGTAATAAAATAGAGGATAAGCAGTTATAACAACAACATAAAGTGTATCAAAAAATATTGAAATTTTAAATCTCAAATCACTCTCTTTTTTACTAAACGCAATAAGCCCAACTATAATTCCATAAAATGTCCCTACAAAAAGAAAAATATATAAGAAATACCCTACATAATGATAATCTTTTTGTAACATACAAAATGGACAATGGTGCGTTGGTAACTCGTAAATATATGTGCCAAAAAAACCAATTAAAGAAATAAAGGCAATAATCATAAAAAGAAGATTGAAAATAGAGTAGAAATATCTATTTTTAGCAATATAAGCAGCAATGATAAAAAGATAAATACCATAAAAAAGAGTTAGCAAATAGAGCGGTTTCGCTCCTATAATATCTGCCATATATGTTCCACTTGTTGTAGAGTAAATAGAACCACAGCAATCAACTACACTATTTACATCAATAGAAAAGAACATACTCATCTGCAAAATAATTTCAATAAGCAGTAAAATATAGGCAAAACTAAAGATAAAAAATTTCAATTTTAAATATTTTCTATCTTCAAGTTTCATATCTTCATTATTTAAAACTATCCAGTAGCCAAAAAGATATAAATTAAGTATTTTTAACATTAGAAGCGGTGTACCATATTGCGTTGCGTTTACAACACCTGCTCCACACATAGCCCCTGGTAAGACAGTAGAAATTTTATCTAATGTAAATATAAAAAAGATAAATAGTGGAATCTTAATCGTAAAAATAAACTTTATAATTGTTGCAACAAGATAACTCTGCTTTTCAAGTTTATATTGTAGTGCCGTCGTTTCATCTGCCTTATACTGCACCAATATCTTGACACTAAAATAAAATGCTACAGTAGCAAAAAGTAAAAACAGGAGATTTAGAATATCGAGTGTTAGTATTTCAGGTGTTAATAACATTGTCCATCTTTTACTTCAATAATTCTATCTACAAAATCCAAATGAAAAAAGAGTGGATCATGTGTCGCTAAAATAATTGTTTTATTTGTTGCTTTTAATCCTCTCATAATCTCTATAAAATCAAGAGAGAGCTTTTCATCCAAATTCGCTGTTGGTTCATCTGCCAATATAATTTTAGGATTATTTACATTTGCACGGGCTATTGCTACCCTTTGTTGTTCCCCTCCAGAGAGATTTTTTACCAAACTCTCCTCTTTGTGTTTTATATTGAAAAGGGTTACCGTTCTTTGAAATTTCTCTTCGAGTAACTCTCTCTCTAAATTTTCAGGAAGTAGAGGCAGTACAATGTTGTCATGCACGCTCAATGTAGAGATAAGATTGTATCTTTGAAATATAAAGCCAATGTTATCGCGTCTAAATTCACTACAAAAATGATCAGGCAGTTTTGAGATTTTTTTATTATCTACTATTACCTCTCCAGATGTTGGTTTTAAAAGTCCTGCAATCAAAGAAAGAATGGTACTTTTTCCACTTCCGCTCACTCCTTTTAAAACAATAAACTCACCCTCTTTAAATCTTAAATCAACACCTTTGAGTGCCTGTACTTTATCATCATAAGTTTTTATAACATTGTGTAGTTGTATCATCGCATCACCTCATCAGCATCAATAGTAGCAACACGCCATGAAGGAATAATTGTCGCTGCAATATAAATAGGAACAGATAAGAAAAAAAGTAAAAAAAGCGTATCATAATCCATTACAAATGGAAGTGTAACACTCTGCATACTATTATATGATAAAAAGATATTTTTAATAATTGGAGCATTTAAAATATAGACATAAAAGAGTGCAATCAATATACCCATCAAATAAGAGCTAAAAGATATTATAAGCCCTTCGTAGAGTTTAACATTAAGAACATCTTGGACTCTCCAACCTATCGCCTTTAAAATGCCTATCTCTCTCTTCTCTTCACTGCTTAAACCATTTGATTTGTCATAAACAATAATGAAAAAAGTAAAAAGAGTGATTATAAAAAGCATTAAAAAAATTCCACTTGTATTATTAAATCTACCCTCTAATGCTCTTTTCATCTCTTTTTTTGTCTCCACCTTTGCGTTTGGAAGTATATCTTTGATTTTCAATGCAATAGATGGTACCTCTAAGGGATTGGCTACCTTTACTATCAAGTCAGTTGCCTCACTGCGTTTATATCCAAAAATATTACGAAGAGTATCTTTGTCTAAAAGAATCATATCTTTTGATTCCAGCTGCGTTTGTGGAGAAAATTCTCCTGCAATATTCACTCTTAGAACTTTTCCATCTCTTTTTATAAAATTAAAATATTTACTGTAGTAATGCTTTGTAAACAGATGTTTTACACCCTCTCCTATTACCATACTAGAACTATTTAAATCATACTTTTTAAGACTATTTTTTACTACACTATTGTAATGATTTTCAAATTCATCAACACCCACAAGTAAAAGCTTGGCATTAGCAAATCTGTAATAACCCCATACACGAGATACAACATCACCAACACCATTAATATTTAAAATAACATCCATCACCCTGTCATCAATAGTTGTATCTACACCAGCTTTTTGATTTGTCACAACTATTTCAGGAAGTGACTTAAATGTAGTATTAAGTTCATACTTTAAAGAGCTCTGAACAAATAAAAATGATGCCAAAAGAGCAGTCATAAGTGTTAATACTATAACAATAAAAATATTTTTTGATTTATAACGGAATATGTAATTTATAGCATATTCAAGAAGATAGAAGTTGATTTTTTTCATTTATTTAACTCGATTTGACTATTTTTCAGTGCAGTATTAAAATTTGACATAGTAGATAAACTCAGTAATTTACTCTTGTGTTCCATACTCTCTTTTGTCTCACTCTTATAAAAGTGAAGATAGAGTAACTCTCCTAAAAATAAAAAGAGTAAAAGAGATAAAAAAGATAAGAAATAGCTACTTTTTTTACTCATCTAACTTATAAACCTCAGCAGAAGTAATCTCTTTAAAAGAGAGTATCTTTTTACCTCTATGATCAAGCATAAATCGTTTTGCCTCTTTTTTATCTTTAAATGCAATCAGCTCATTACCCATAGGACCATAAACACTACTACCCATAACATAGTAGGCATCTTTTGCATCAACCGTCTCTTGTGTATAGTAATCTTGAACCAAAATCACTTTAATATTTTTAGAGTGTTTAAAGTAGTATTTCATCATATCTTTCACACCATCAAATGATGGATTTTTAGTTCTATTTTTATACTCTATGCGTGCTACCCATCTAGGATATTTATATAAGAACATACCACAAATAGGGCATTTGTCTTTTTTTGTTACTTTGAGTCTTGCATAATGTTTTGTATGAGTGTTTTCTCTTTTGACTTCCCAAAGATAGAGTAAAAGAGCATCACTATATTTCAAAGGGAGCTTTAAGCAGATATGTTTAGTGACAATATCATTTTGCAGGGCATCAAAAGTTTTATACTTCTCAAGATGGAGTTGTGGACACTTTTTCTTATAAATCTTTTCACCCATAGGATAAATCTTCTTCTCTTTAACAGCTAAAGAATAAGAGGGATATGCAAAAAGCGAAATAGTTAAAAAAATAAAAAGAGTAACAAGTTTAAAAAGAGACATCTATCTACCTTGAATTTTAGTAGATAGATAATAGCGAAATAGTGTTAATTTTGTGTTAAGAAGCAGATACTTTATCTATTTTGAGGGGACTCTTAAAATCATCAGTCGTCTTACAAATAAAACCAAAAGAGCAACTGCTAAAATTTTAAAATCTATTTCACTTGCTATATGAATATTTTCAAAAGTATCACTCTGTGTTGCTTCTGCTCCAAGCGCCTGCATTGAGAGGATTTTTGGAACATAAATAGCACTAAAAAGTAATCCAGAAAAGATAACAATTACAGCACTGGCAAAACTAATAGCATCTCTTTGTCCCATTTTATAAACAATTGCCTCATAAAAGAGAACATAAATCACCATAAAATAGACCCAGTAAGAAAAACGGCGAAAAATTTCCCCCATAATAATACCTGCATTATAGTTATCTATTAGCAGGTTTACAGTAATTTTATCTGTATGAAAAACAACTGGTGCCACAATAGCACCTAAAGCAATAACAGCACCAAATGTTGCTGCTAAAATAATAAAATATGCAAAATCTAAATATATATTTTTTTTCAATTTTCTAACCTTTATAAAATAAGAGTAAAGCCCCTATCAAAAGAGCTGTAATCTTTGTAAAATTCTAAACTACCATACTTTTTATCTTTTAAATATTCTCGTATTTTATCTTGTTGGTCATAACCCATCTCACAACTAAAAAACTTAATCTGCTTCTTTAAGACTTCATCAAGAAGTTGTTTTATGATTTCATCACCAATACTTCCACCAAAAAGTGCATTTTGTGGTTCATAGGAGAGATTTGATTCCAAACTTACTCCCTCCTCAATATAAGGAGGATTTGATACAAGATAATCAATTTTCTCACTTACAGGTTCAAGAAGAGAACCTAAACGCAGCTCAATTCTATTTTCAAGTCCAAACTTCTCTATATTTTTTCGTGCAACATTAAGTGCAACAGATGATATATCAACAGCAATAAATTTTGCATTTTTAAGATGCTTTGCCAACATTATAGAGATAATGCCACTGCCAACACCAACTTCAACAAAGAGCATATTTGTCTCTTTATTATCAATATTTTTTAACACTTCATCTATAAGTAGTTCTGTCTCAGGACGAGGAATAAGCGCACCTTCATCAATATAAAACTCTTCGCTATAAAAATTAACTCTATTTGTAATATACTCAAATGGCTCATTTAAAGCACGCCTTTGTACCCACTGCAAATAGTTCTCTACATTTTCAACACTAGCACCCTGATGTGTTATAAGCCATAACTCATCTACCTCTAAATGCGCCATAAGCAGAAGTTGTGCTTCTCTCGAAGCTCTTTGTATATCTGCATTTGAGAGTATTTTTGTTGCTTTTAAAAGTAAATCTTTTACTAAATATCTACTTCGCATTTACCCTCAATACCACTTCTCTCAACATAGCCAATATCTACGCCAAGCTCTTTAAGTCTCTCAATTACAGGTGGATGTGTATAGTGAAAAAATATATATAATGGATGAGAGAGTGGAAAACTTTTGTTCTCTTCTACTAACTTTTTCAGAGCATTAGCAAGTTCTATCTCCCCTGCTGCACCACCAAGTTCACTTCCCATTTTATCTGCTGCATACTCGTTTTTACGGCTCACTACACCCATAATAGGCATCATAATAAAACCAAGAACAGGCATAAAAAGCATTAGTAAAATCATAATCACATAAGGCTCTTTTGCTATTCCCATCTCAAGGTAGAGACTATCTGGCAAGTTACCAAAAATAGCAAACATTACAAAAAGCATTCCACCCACTAAAGCGATATTTTTAAAAACATCACCATGTGCGAAATGTCCAAGTTCGTGTCCAAGAACAGCTAACAACTCTTTTGTACTTAGTTTTTCAAGTAATGTATCAAAAAGAACAACTCTCTTTGATTTTCCAAAACCACCGAAGTAAGCATTAAGTCGTCCATCTCTTTTACTCGCATCACTAACAAAAACACCACTACTTACAAAGCCAGTTGTATCCATAAGTCTTTTGATTTCACTATCTAACTCTTCATCTTCAAGAGGAGTAAGTTTATCAAAGAACATCGCTCTAAAAGTTGGATAGAGCATATTGATCATAATAACAATTGCGAAAATGAACACAAAACTCCACAACCACCAAAGAGCAAAATTTTCAATAATCTCGTAAATTCCCCAAACAACCAAAGAACCAAGGAGAAGTGTCATCACAAAAGAGATTAATGTATCTTTTATCCATTGCCCAAGAGTTGATTTGTTAAAACCAAATGCTTCATCGAGTACAAATTTTTCATAATATGAAAATGGTATAGAGATAATAGAGTTAATAATGATAAAACTCATTACAATTTCAATATTCATCATAGCTGCGTTTGGAGTTGCAATAAATGCAGAGTGTAACCAAGAGATTCCAAACGCTATCCAGACTATAAAAACAAGATACTCAATAAAAACATTTACAATGGAGAGTTTCTCTTTTGCAACTGCATAATTACCCGCTTTTAAAAAATCATTTGCTGTTAATAACACCGGTGTCTTTCTTTTAATTTGATTGATATAGCCTATTTGCATTACACTCACATATATTGTAATTAAAACATATAAACTATATATTCCCACTAGTGTCATTAACATCTATTTTCCTTTTAATTTATAAAATACTCTTAGACAAGGGTACATTTGTTATATCATCATGAATTTGTATAACATCTCCCTTATCAGTATAAATTTTACTTGCTGCAAAAAATGCGCATCCTATAAGGATTCCAACTATTATAACACCCCAGACAACTCTTTTCTTCTCGCCGCTTAGAGTATCATAATCATCAAAATCTCTTAATTCTGGTTCTGAACCTATTTTAGACATAACCTCACCTTTATATAAAATTTTCATAATTATACTGTGAGAAATTATATTTTTGTAATAAAATAAAAAGTACTATGACGATTTAAGTCTATTTTTTATTTTATTTATTCGTCGTTTATAAAATATAATCAACAACTTTTGATTCTATTGTCAGCTCTTTTATAAGTGAAACTACCTCTAAATGAGCAGGATGAGTTGCATAAGTTTTTAAACCTGATTCATGTTCAAATGTTGCATAAAGAGACAAATCCATAGCTCTTGGAGATTGATTAAAATCAATTCCAACTTCCATACTATTAAGAGTATCTATCTCTTGCAGCAGATTTTCAAGTCTCTCTTTTACCATCTCTAAATTTGCTTTTTTATTTTCATCTTTAAATTTAAACACTACTATATGTACAATCATAACATAAACCTTTTTTATTATATTGCGGTGATTTTATCTAAAACTTTATAATTATTAGATAAGATATTTTATGAAAGAATTATATGGTGTTGGAATTTTATTTTTTTATTTTTTAAAATGGCCTATAGTGATTGGTTATCCCTATCTGCGTTTGCATGGTTTATCTCAAAACTATATTCTTGATGCGTTATGGCTCTATTGTCTTTTTTTAATATTTAAAGACTTCTATATGATGCTTCAGAAAAAAAAAGATAACGATAAAGATTCTAAATAAAACTTTTCCAAAAATACTCAGCAATAATGACAATAAAAAATATACCTAAAAGATTAAGTATGATGCCATAACGCATCATATCTTTCACACTTACTACTCCACTGCTCATAGCTATTGCGTTTGGTGGTGTTGCTATTGGAAGCATAAAAGCATAACTTGCACATAAAGTTGCTACCATCATAAACAAGCTTGTATCAATGCCCGCTTGCGATGAAACCGAATAAATTACAGGTAGCATTATAGATATAAGTGCTGTATTTGAAGTTATTTCTGTTGTAAATGTTATCAAAATTGCTACACTAAATAGAAGTATAATCGGTGATAAATCAGTCATACTCAATAGATATGTCGCTATTTCATCTGCCAAACCGCTGCTGCTAAAAGCTTTAGCTATAGAAAATCCTGCACCAAATAAAAACATAATAGCAAAAGGAATCTGTTTACTGTCTTCATCCCAATCAAGAATTTTAAAAGGAGAGATAAAGAGTAAAATGCCAAAGAAAAGAAGTATAGCGCTTTCACTCATTCCTAAACCATTCCAATAGGGTCTTATTGGGGCATTTACAAAGAGAACAACAATAAGTCCAATCATTAAAAAAAGCACTCTTTTTTGAGTATCGTTTAATTTTTCATTTTTAATCTCTCTTTGTATAACAATATCCCCTACACCTACACTTAAAAGCAGACTGACACTAATGAGCATCACAAAAGAGAGTGGTGCAACCATCATCATCCACTTAAAGAAAGGAATAAGTTGCATATGATTCTCTTGCATAATTCCTAAAAGTATAAGATTTGGAGGAGTACCAATAGGTGTTAAAATACCGCCAATACTTGCTCCATACGCAATTGCCAAAGCAAAACGCATCTGTAACTTTTTGTTTTTAGTTAAAAAAAGGGCAATGGGCATAAGAAGCAAAGTTGTTGTTGTGTTTGAGAGAATAGAGCTTAAAAGTCCCGTCGTAATAGAGA
>NZ_JALXBK010000089.1:0-13505 GCF_026991475.1 Sulfurimonas sp.
GTGTGGAAATGTAGGTCGCTGCCTAGTTAATCGTTTATTTACTTTTACTTCACTCTTTATTCTCTAATTACTTATTTATTTTTATAACTTTTTTTTATGATATTTTAGAATCTATTTTTACACGTCTTTATGTCTTTTTTATTAGTTTCTTTATGATACTATTTCAAAAAAGGTGTATTAATTTGTATTCTGTAAATCCAAAAATCGATGAGAGTTGGAAAAATGTTTTAAAAGAAGAATTTACGAAAGAGTATTTTTCTTCTCTTAAAGCTTTTTTAGTTGAGGAAGAAAAAGAGTACACTGTTTTTCCAAAGAATAAAGAGATATTTACAGCATATAATTTAGTTAAATTTAATGATGTGAGGGTTGTTGTTATTGGTCAAGATCCTTACCATGGAGAAAATCAGGCACATGGTTTAGCATTCTCTGTGCAAGATGGTACTAAGTTTCCACCATCTCTAGTTAATATTTTAAAAGAGTTGCATGAAGATATAGGTTGTGATTTTCCAAAAAGTGGTAATCTCTCAAAGTGGGCACAGCAAGGTGTATTTCTAATTAATGCTGTTTTGAGTGTACGTGCTGCTACAGCAGGTTCTCATCGCGGTAAAGGGTGGGAATATTTTACAGATGCTACTATAAAAGCTATTAGTGATAAGCTTGAAAATGTTGTGTTTATTTTATGGGGTAAGCCTGCTCAGATGAAAGAAAAATTAATTGATACATCTAATCATCTTATATTAAAAGCACCACATCCTTCTCCACTCTCTGCATATAGAGGTTTTTTTGGTTCAAAACCTTTTTCTAAAACAAATAAGTATTTAAAAATGCATGCAAAAGCAGAGATTGATTGGTGTCTTTAATCACCCAATCTTAATAGGTGAATTCTACTATAACTGGTAGATGGTCTGAATATCCTTTACCTTTATTTCTGTAGGGATATTGACGTGTCACTTGCCATCTGTATATATGTTTGCCATGAAAAAGATACTTTTTCTTAAATGAGTGTATTGATCCTTCTTTATAGTCAATACCTTTGTGATCAAGAAGTGCTTTAGTAACTAAAATATTGTCTATTGCCTCTTTTTTATTGCGAAATATATAAGAGTATCTTTCATTAGAGGGAATATCATACCAAAGATTGTAAAATTTATATGATGATACTTTAACTTTATTACTTTTGTCTTGATAATAAATAGTTCCTAAAATATTATTTATACCTGTTTTACCATCTGTATCATTGAGCCTTCTTTTGCGTTTAAATGATTTATACTCTTCATAATCTGAATTAAAATCTCCTAATGCAATAATGTTTTTATCTGTACCAAGCTCTTTTACTCGTTTTAAAAGTTTTTTTGCTGAGATTATTCGCATACTTTCTGGACCAGATTTTGCCTTCCAATGATTAACTAATATATATAAATCTTCGTTATTTATTTTAAATTTAGCTTCTAGTATATTTCTATATCTATATGAGCTTGTAACGGCAATTTCTTCTGTGTAAACAAATGGTATTTTACTTAAAATTGCTACTTTAATGGTGGTGTTTTTTAAATTTGCTATTTTGTAATACTTGTAGTAAAGTCCATCTCTTTTTAGTTGGTATCTTAAATCTTTTAAAGCTTGAAGTGACTCTATCTCTTGTAGAGCTATGATGTCTGCATCAATGTCCTTTATGACATGAGCTATGTTTTTTAGCTTAATTTGGTAAGTTTTTCTATTCCAATTAGATTTTGTAAAGGGAATATACTCTTTATACTCATATCCATTTTTATGTAAATCAAAAAGATTTTCTACATTGTATGTCGCTACTTTCAAAATATTTTCTCCAAATAATAGGCTTGTAAAGAGTAAAAAAAGAGTGAAAAATTTCATCTATTTTATACCATTGAGTCTTAAAAGTTTAGATACATCAGGTTCTCGTCCCATAAGTTCATGGTAAAGTATGTCCATACTTTTAGAACCTCCTTTATGTAAGATCGTTGAGAGATATTTTTTAGCTATTTTTGAGTTAAATATACCTTCATCAATTATTTCATAAAAGAGGTCTGCACTTAAAACTTCTGCCCATTTATAGCTGTAATATCCAGCAGCATATCCACCAGCAAAGATATGAGCAAAACCATTTTGAAATTTGTTATATTTTGGAGGTTTGATCAGTGCTGTTTTTTCTCTAATTGTATCAAGTAAATTTTGTACTTCATCTTTTTTGTAGAGTTTTGTATGAAGTTGAAAATCAAATATTGAAAACTCTAGTTGTCTTAACATTCCCATAGCTGAAAGAAAGTTTTTACTTTTTACAAGTTTTTTTATCATAATATCTGGTAAAATCTCTTCTGTCTTATAATGTTTTGCAAACATTTGAAGAACTCTTGGCTCATAAGCAAAATTCTCTAAAAATTGAGATGGAAATTCAACAGCATCCCACTCAACACCATTTACACCACTTACTTCATTTTCATTAACAGTGCTAAGAATATGATGGATTGTATGTCCTGTTTCATGAAAGAGTGTTACAACATCATCATGACGCAGTAGAGATGGTGCTGTTTCACTAGAAGGTGCAAAGTTACAAACTATAAATGCACTAGCAGGAAGTTCTTCGCCCTTTTCATTGGTGCAGTGAGATTGCCAGTTGTGCATCCATGCTCCACCTCGTTTAGACTCTCTTGCTTCTAAATCAAGATAAATCTTTGCCCTTAATTGCTCATTTTCATATACATTATAAGCAGTTGCTTTTTGATGCCATAACTTCTCATCTACTTTTTCAAATCTAATGTTAAAAAGTTTATGCAAAAATTCAAACATTCCATTTAGCACATTTTTTTGTTCAAAATATGGACGATACTCCTCTTCATCAATCGCATACTGCTCTTTTTTTAATATTTCAGCGTAGTATGTTGTATCGTGACTTTTAAGCTTTTGAGGTGCAATTTGTTGTAGCTCTATTAGTTCATTTTTTGCTTGAGAAATAGAGTTGTCTAAGAGTGAATTTAAAAAATTTAAAACACTTTTTTCATCTTTAGCCATTTTTGTTGCTAAAGAGAGTTGAGCATAATTTTCAAATCCTAAAAGCTTACTCATTTCATATTTTAGTGCAAGAATTTTATCTATTAAATCTGCATTTTGAGGGGCTCTTGATACATAAGCACGGTAGAGTTCTTCTCTTATTTTTCTATTTTGTCCATAGGTCATATATGCAATGTATGAAGGCATTTGAAGTGTAAATTTATATTTTACTTCTCCATTTTCCTCAAATTTTGCATTTTCAATTTCACTTTGAGGTAAACCTTTGATGTCATCTTCATCTGTAATAATGTACGAGTATTCATTAGTTGCATTGAGTAGATTTTGAGAAAATTCATTTGAGTATTCACTTAAAGATATATTTATCTCTTGTAATCTTTTTTTTGTCTTTTCATCAAGATTTGCACCACTTAATTCAAAATTTTGAATATTTAACTCAAGAACTCTTTTTTGTTCATAGTTAAGTTGGTCTGCTTCTTGTTTAAAAATAGTTTTATAAATATTGTATATCTCTAAATTTTGAGAAAGTAGGGTAGAATACTCTGTAATTATAGGTAAAGCAGTTGTGTAAACTTCCTGCATTTGTTCAGAATTATTGATTGCATTTAAATGAGAAAGAGGTGTGAAAAACTCTTCTAAATCCTCTTCCATCATCTCAAATGGTTTAACAAAATTAGCATAATTTGGCTCTTTTTGTGTTAAAAGTTTTTTAACTTTTTTATTGTTATTTTCTATTTTGTATTTAAGCTCATCTATAAAGTTGTCTAAGTCACAACGAAATTGTAAAAATTTTGACATATATCCACCATATTTTTTAGATAATTATATCTCTTTATTATTAAAGAATTTACATCTAAATCTATTATATGGTACAATCTTATAGAAGTTGGTAAAGGGGAGCCTATTTTTATGTCTGAATCTGAATTATATTTATATATGCTTATTGGTTTAGTTGTGATTTCAACTGGAAGTATTATTCTAAATATTATTCAGAGAAGTAATATCAATAATCTTCGAGAGAATTCTGAGACACTGATTAAAGATGCCTATTTTAATCCCATTACTTTTTTGCCTAATGAAGCAAATTTTGATATTTTACTAAAAGAGCAAATTGATCGAGCTTTAAGGCATCAAAAAACTTTTCTTTTTGTTTATATTAAATTAAAATATTATGAGAATGATGAAGATATTGTAAACGCAGCAAATAAACTTTCTGGATGTATTAGAAATGAGGACTTTCTTGCCCAAATAAACATAGATGAATTTGTAATTTTATTTAATGAGTATTTAGAAAAAGAGCATTACAATATAGTATTGCAAAGGATTACAACTATTTTTACAAAATACTCAATTAGATTGGGGAAAAGTACCTTTCCAAATGATGGAGAAGATAAAAAATACCTGTTGAAAAGTGCTAAAGAGGAGGCACAAAAGTAGAGATACTTACATCCAAAGCAAAGTAAAAGCCAAGATTCTGTATAATACTAAGATTTTATAAAAAAGGTGTATACATGACTAAAAAACGTGTTCTAGTTAAGTTTTCGGGTGAAGCTCTCGCTGGTGAAGCAGGTCATGGAATTGACACTAAAATACTCAAATACATTGCGCAGGAGATTAAATCTCTTGTTGATGCCGGTATTGAAGTGGGTATAGTTATTGGTGGTGGAAATATTATTCGTGGTGTTACAGCTGCACAAGATGGTATTATTAAGAGAACATCTGGTGATTATATGGGAATGTTAGCAACAGTAATTAATGGTGTAGCTATGCAAGAAGCTTGTGAGTATGCTGGACTAGAAGTACGTATGCAGACTGCAATTAAAATGGAACAAATTGCAGAACCTTATATAAATCGTAAAGCAACACGCCATCTTGAAAAAAATCGTGTTGTAATCTTTGCGGCAGGGACAGGAAATCCTTTCTTTACAACAGATACTGCGGCGACACTTAGAGCAGTAGAAATTGGTGCGGAAGTTATTATTAAAGCTACGAAAGTAGATGGTGTTTATGATAAAGACCCTGTGAAATATAGTGATGCTGTAAAATTACATGAGCTTACATATGATCAGGCGTTGCAAGATCATATTAAAGTTATGGACGATACATCTATAGCTCTTGCAAAAGACAACAAACTCCCAATCATAGTTTGTGACATGTCTGTTGAAGGAAATCTTTTAGATATTTTGAATGGGAACATGAGTAAATGTTCTATAGTTAGATAAGTTTTATAAAAAGGAAGAAAATGAAAATTGAAGAATTAACAGCAAAAATTTTAGATGAAAATCCAAATTTAGACCGTTATCAGTTAGCAATTGCTGTAGCAAAAAGATGTGATGAGTTAGAAAATGGTGCAATTAGTAAGTTAAATGTAAACACAAGTCGTATTAAATCTGCAGATTTAGCACTTATGGAAATTGCAGAAGGTCTTGTCCTTGTTAAAGGCTTTACAGATCAAGTAAAGTAATATTTTGCCGCCGAGTCAACTAGATATAGATTTAATTAGAAATATCCATGATGTGGACTCTGCTACCACATATTTATTTGATCAGGTTCCGCCGAGTCAAATTTTAAATAAAGCGCTCTCTTTTTCTAAAGAATCTCATAAATGTCAAGTACGAAAAAGTGGTGAGCCTTATGTTGTTCATCCTATTTTGGTTGCTGCTATTGTTGTTTCAATTACAAGCGATGAGTCTATGGCTATTTCAGCTCTGCTACATGATGTGGTAGAAGATACTGATGTATCCATAGAAGAAATTGCAGAGCATTTTGGTAAAGATGTTGCACATTTAGTAGCTGGTCTTACTAAAATTGATTCTCTTCGTGATAATGAACTTGTACCATCTTCGTCAAATGAGAGGCTTATTCTTTCTGCTTTAACTTTTAGAAAGATGCTTTTAGCGAGCATAAAAGATGTTCGTGTATTGGTTGTAAAACTTTGTGATAGATTCCATAATATGCTTACTTTAGATGCATTAAAACCTGATAAACAAAAAAGAATATCTGAAGAGACACTTGTGGTTTATGCTCCTATTGCCCATCGTTTAGGAATTTCATTTTTAAAAAATATACTTGAAGATTTGAGTTTTGGGTATCTTTTTCCAAAAGAGAAACAAAAGATTGATACATATTTGCAAGAAAATTATTATGCTATTGAGACGAAGCTGAATGAAATAAAAGCCTCTTTGTCGGATTTACTTGTAAAAAATGGTTTTTTTGAAGAAGATTTTGAAATTCTTTCTCGTATAAAACATAAATATTCTATTTATCTAAAAATGCAGCGTAAAGGTGTAAGTATTGATGAAATACTAGATTTATTAGCTGTAAGAATTATTACAAAAGAGCCAGTTGAGTGTTACACTATTTTAGGATTGGTACATCTAAACTTTCGTCCTTTAGCTTCCAGATTTAAAGATTATATTTCCATTGCAAAAGATAATGGATATCAGACAATCCACACAACTGTTTTTTACAATACTGCTATTTTTGAGGTACAAATTCGTACTTTTGAGATGCATAAAACTGCTGAACTTGGTGTTGCAGCACATTGGAAATATAAAAGTGGTGGTAACAATGTCAAGCTAGATTGGCTGGATGGTTTACAGTATCATAATGAATCAGCAGAAGAGTTTTATGATCTTATAAAAAATGACCTTTACTCTGAAGATATATCGGTCTTTTCTCCAACTGGCGATGTCTTTACACTGCCTCGCGGAGCAGTTGCTCTTGATTTTGCTTATGCTGTACATACTGCGGTTGGAAATAGAGCAATGAGTTCTCTTGTAAATAAAAATAAATCATCGCTACTTACTGAATTAAATAATGGTGATATTGTTAAAATTCTTACGGGTGAATCAGATATTCCGCGATGTAGTTGGCTAAACGCAGTGAAAACTTCTAAAGCAAAAACAAATATGCGCATTATTTGTAATGCAAGAATTAAAGAGATAAACTCAAAAATAGCTATCAATATTATTGCTACAGTAATGAATTTGAATCATTCTAGGGTGCAGGAGTGGTTAGAGTCTCATAATTGCAATAATTATATAAATATAGTTGATGATGTTGATCATTTGAAAAATCTTATTGGAAAATATACAAAAGATATTGGTAAAAATAGTAGATTTAAAAGTTTTGTTGCTAGACATAGATTTAAGCTTAAAAAATTTACAATGGCGGGACTGGAAATTTACTCTTCTACACATATTAGTGATGTAGTCTTTGATTACTGCTGTCATCCAAAATCTGGCGATGAAGTTATGGGATTTCTAGATAAGTCAAAAGTACATGTTCACCATAAAATGTGTAAAAATGCTCTTGTGAAGATTAATAATTATGAACCAATGGTATTTATAAAATGGGCGCAAAGAAAAATATATAGATATAAACTTATTGCCTCCTTGCATAATGAAAAAGGGGCTCTTGCAGACTTCTTAAGTTATTTGGTAAAATTAGATATAGATATTAATTCTATTGAACTTGGTAAAAATGCAGGAGACTATACGAAGTTTTGTGAACTTGAATTTGAAACCAAAGAAGCAGATATTAATGCATTTCGTGCTAAAATAGACTCAAAAATTAAAGTGATTGATTTAGTCCAAACTAACGACGCATATAAAAATTAAAGAAAGAGAAATAGAGATGATAAACGAAGCGCTTAGAGAAATAGATAGAGGTAGTGCAGAGATAATTGACAATGAAAGAATTGAAAAATTATTAAAGGCTTATTTTGAAGAGGGTAAAACATATACCGTAAAAGCTGGGTTTGACCCAACTGCACCTGATTTACATCTTGGACATACTGTGCTCCTACAAAAGCTTGCAATTTTTCAAAAATATGGAGCGAGAGTTCAGTTTCTTATAGGAAGTTTTACTGCAACTATTGGAGATCCTACTGGAAAAAATATTACTAGAAAGGTGCTTTCAAAAGAGGATATTATAAAAAATATTTCTAGTTATACAACACAAGCATTTAAAATTTTAGATGAGAGCAAGACTGATATTGTTTACAATGATGATTGGTTGGGTAATATGAGCGCTGCAGATATGATTACTCTGGCATCTAACTTAACAGTTGCACGTATGCTAGAGCGTGATGATTTTTCAAAGCGTTTTAAATCAAATACACCTATTGCAACAAGTGAATTTATGTATCCCCTTTTACAAGGTTACGATAGTGTATACCTTAAATCAGATGTGGAAATAGGTGGTACTGATCAAAAATTTAATCTTTTAATGGGTCGTCAACTTCAAAAAGCATATGATATAAAAAAACAACAAGCTGTGTTGATGATGCCTATTTTAGAAGGTCTTGATGGCGTTCAAAAAATGAGTAAATCTTTAGGGAACTACATCGGTGTATCTGATGCACCAAATGATATGTTTGGAAAAGTTCTAAGTATTTCAGATGATTTGATGTGGCGTTATTATGAACTTTTAAGTGACAAATCTTTAGATGAAATAGAATCTTTAAAAAAAGGTGTTCAAGAGCAAACACTTCATCCTAAAAAGGTAAAAGAAGATTTGGCACTTGAAATAACATCGCGTTTTCATAATGGGGAAGCTGCACAGAGTGCAAAAGCAGAATTTGAAAAAGTACATGCTAAAAGTCAAATACCAACAGATATTGCAGAATTTAGAGTTAATGAAGATATTTGGATATGTAAAGCCTTAGTTGATTGTGCACTTGAGCCATCTACTTCTCAAGCTAGAAGAGATATTAAGCAAGGTGGTGTTAAAATAGACCAAGTAAAAGTTTCTGATGATAAATTGCAATTATCAAGCGGGGAGTATCTTCTACAAGTTGGAAAAAGAAAATTTGCAAAATTGAAGGTGAATTAATGAGTTTTAAATCTGTAAAAATTGGTAAATATGAGATAGAAATTCCTATTATTCAAGGTGGAATGGGTGTTGGTATTAGTTGGGATCAACTCGCTGGTAATGTATCTAAAGAGGGGGCTCTTGGAGTGGTTAGCTCAGTTGGTACCGGTTATTATAAAAATAAAGAGTTTGCAAAAAAACTTGTATCTGATAGACCTTTAAGTGAAACAAACTTTTATTCAAAAGAGGGTTTTCATGAAATCATCAAAAATGCAAGAAAGATTTGTGGGACTAAACCATTAGCAGCAAATGTTTTGTATGCTATTAATGACTACGGTCGTGTTGTTCGTGATGCTTGTGAAGCAGGTGTGGACATCATTATTACAGGGGCAGGGTTGCCAACAAATATGCCCGAATTTACTGAGGGGTATCCTGATGTAGCACTTGTACCTATTGTTTCATCTGCAAAAGCATTGAAAATCATTTGTAGAAGATGGAAAAAACGTTACAATCGTCTTCCTGATGCTGTGATTTTAGAGGGTCCAAAAAGTGGTGGACATCAAGGTTTTACATATGAGCAGTGTGCTATGCCTGAGTATCAGCTTGAAAGTCTTGTGAAACCTGTTGTTGAAGAAGCGGCAGAGTGGGGTTCAATGCCAGTCTTTGCTGCTGGTGGTGTTTGGGATAAAAATGATATTGAAGAGATGATGAATCTTGGTGCTAGTGGTGTTCAGATGGGAACACGTTTTATTGGTACTTATGAGTGTGATGCACATGCAAACTTTAAAAAAGTTTTACTTGATGCAAAAGAGGGTGACATTAAACTTATGGGGTCTCCTGTAGGTTACCCCGCACAAGGTGTTGTGACAAATCTTACACATTTGGTTGATAAAAGAGAAGGCCCAGCTATTAAATGTATCTCGAATTGTGTCGCTCCTTGTAACCGTGGAGAAGAAGCAAAAGTTGTTGGTTTTTGTATTGCGGATAGGCTGAGTGATGCTTATGAAGGAAATTTAGAGACAGGACTCTTTTTTTCTGGAACAAATGGATATAAACTTGATAAAATAATAACTGTAAAAGAGTTATTAGATAAATTAACACAGGGCGAATAATATTTTAGTTATTCGTTTCTTCTTTCTTTTCTCATTACTATTTTCACTCTCGCTTTATGCTCTTAGTGATAAAAGCATTTTAAAGCGTGCAGTTGCGTTTGAGAGATCTCCTGCTAAAAGTGAGCAGTTTAAAGCTTACAATGATTACAAAAATCTCTACTTACAAGCATTGATGAATAACAATAATTGGCTGCGTTTAAAATCCTTAAGAGGGATTACAAGAACAGGGAAAAAGCTACATATTGATGTCTCTGTCTATGCTAAGGAACTTTCAAAATCTTTGCATACAAAAAAGAGATATAGTGCTAAACAAAGAACAAAAATCAAGATAAAATCTTCACATAAACTGCAATCTATACTCTGGAAAAATGGCAATTTAGAACTTCTCTTTGATAAGAAACTGCAAAATAATCAGATAAATTATTATAATAAATATGATGCTAAAAGGAAAATGTATCAGTATATTTTTAATATTCATGCTTCTATGCTTACAAAGTCGCAGACACTACGAAAGAAGGGTGTGAGCAATATTAAGCTTTCTCAATATAATCCAAATATGCTGCGTTTAGTAATAGAGAATAGTTCTCCTATTAAAGTTCGTTTTAGTAAAAAACCGACAAAAATTATAGTGAGAATCGGTAGTAATAAAATTATCCACAATAGTGTGCAATATCAACATCGTAGCAAGACTCCTACAAGGATAGATAGAGATAAGATTATTGTTATTGACCCTGGCCATGGAGGTAAAGATCCCGGAGCTATTGGTTATAGAGGGTATAAAGAAAAAAATGTTGTTTTGGCTATTGGCAAAGAACTTCGTAATATTTTAAAAGCTCGCGGATACAAGGTATATATGACGAGAGATGGTGATTATTTTGTCAAACTTAGAAATAGGACGAAATTTGCCAATAGAAAAAATGCCGATATCTTTATAAGTATTCACGCAAATGCAGTGAGTAAACATGATGCAAAAAAAACATATGGGCTTGAGACTTATTATTTGTCAAAATCTCGTTCAAGCAGGGCTAAAAGAGTCGCGGCAATTGAAAATTCCAGTGATTTGATAGATATGAATTATTATGGAAAAGAGAGCTTTTTGAATACACTTAATTCTCATAATATTATAGCTGCAAATAAATTAGCAATTGATTTGCAAAGAAGTACATTAGCATCTTTGAAAAAGAGGTACAAATATGTTAAAGATGCAGGAGTGAGAGAAGGCCCATTTTGGGTACTTGTTGGTGCCCAAATGCCTGCCGTTTTAGTAGAAACAGGTTTTATTACAAATCCACGTGAAGCGAAGAGACTTGAAAATAGAACTTATCAAAAAACATTAGCAAGGGGACTTGCTGATGGTGTACAACGTTACTTTATCAACTGTAGAAAGAGCAGGTATTAATCCTCCTTTTTATACTCTAACTCTCCTGCACGTGACTCTTTATCGTTAATAATCTGTTCAATTTGCTGTTTGACCTTATCGTAGCGGTACTGCTCTTTAAATCCCATAATTCTCCCTCCTGCTGCGTTTGGATGTCCTCCACCATTTGCCCACTCTTTTGATATTAAAGCAACGCTAACATTGTTGTTTGCGCGTAAGCTCATAGCACCTCGGTAACTTACATCAACGATAAAGTCATATTCCGGGTAAGCAGTTAAAAAACCATTTCCGACAATAGATGTATTTCCTACACCATAACTAAGATATCCTCTGTATCCTTTGTAGTAAATAGTTTTCTCTTTTCTCGCATCTCCAAGAAGTTTTACAACATATTTTGTGGCAAGGTTATCAAGAGTATTATCTGCACCTTCTCTAAAAAAATCTTTTTTTAGTCTGTGGATTTTATCATCAAGAACAATAGGTGCACTTGGTTGATTTATATATTTTACTGCCTCTAAAAGAAGTGATAGTTTATAATGTGAGTCTTCCTCAGCAAACATAATACGGTTAAGCTCTCTTGTCTCAGTTACTAGACGCATACAAACTTTTCCATATTCAAAATTTTCATGCTCTTCTTGTTTCCATAAATCGACTGCGTTTACGACATTGACATATTTTTGCATCCATGTTGGCTCATCTAAATCAAAATGTTCTTTTGCATAATCATAAGTGATTTTAGTAGCACAACGATCAACATCAAGAAAATACCAATCAAATTTTTTCGCACTTTCTGCACCACTACCATGATGGTCAAGTAGCTGAAGCTTTACATTACAGTAGTTGTCATTTGTCTTTTTTACTTCATGTTGCAACCATCGTGATTCATCTGCTGTTAAATTGAGATCTGTAATTAAGATATAGGCATCTTTTTTTGCTTTTTTAATGTTTTCAAGCATTAAATCTAGTTTTTGTCTCACTTCTGGACCATAATTGGCATTGTAATTGTACTTTTCGTAGGGTGTATATTTCATTACTAGCTGGCAGCTATAACCATCTAAATCGATGTGTGATAGATGGTGGATTACTCTGTTTGTCATTTTATACCTTTTTTTAGTTTATTCTTCTGTTTGTATGGCTATAGAGCCCATAACTTCAAATGTAGCACTTGCATCAATTTCTGCATGAGAAAGTGTAACCACATCAAGAGAAAATCTCTCAAATATTTCAGCAATACTACGACGTATTTGTGGATCAACTATGATGATTACCGGTGATATTCCTTTTTGTAAAACTTCTGTTGCTTTTTGGCTGGTTGCTTGTATAAGCGCATTGATTTCTCCTACATTTAAGAGAAGGTTTCTTACTCCATCCTGTTCTTGAGATTTTTGTAGTAAAAGTTGTTCTGTTTGCGTGTCAAAAGTCAGTAAGCGTATAACACCGTCCTCTCCTGCATACATCTGAGTAATGACGCGTGAGAGTTTTGCTCGTACCTGTTCAGTGATAATGTCAACATTCTTTGTAAATTCTGCAATGTCTGCTATGGTTTCTAATATTGTAAGCATATCTTTGAGCGGAATTTTTTCATGAAGTAGTGCTTTTAATACGCGTTGAATAAGACCAATAGAAGCAACTTTAAGAACATCATCAATAATAACAGGATAATCATCTTTGATTTTATCAATAAGAGATTGTACCTCTTGGCGTGTCAGTAACTCTTCGGCGTTGCGTTTAACGAGCTCGCTCATGTGTGTAGAGATAACAGTTGCAGGATCTACAACAGTATAGCCGTTGATGATGGCATCCTCTTTTTGTTCTGGAAGTATCCAAATAGCATCAAGCCCAAAAGCAGGCTCTTTTGTAGCTTCACCTTGAATCTCTCCTGTAGCCATTCCACTATCCATTGCCAAAAATTTATCGGGATTGATTATTCCCTCTCCGATGCTGATTCCTTTGAGTAAAATTTGGTATTGATCTGGTTTGAGGTGGAGATTATCGCGTATACGCACTTGTGGCATTAAAAATCCAAAATCACTGGCAATTTTTCTACGCATGGAACGGATACGCTCTAGTAAATCCCCGCCCTGAGAGTTGTCTGCAAGTTTAATAAGCTGATAACCAAGAGTAAGTTCAAGCATCTCTACTTTTAAAATATCTTCAAGAGCACTCTCTTCCTC
>NZ_JALXBK010000089.1:13515-13825 GCF_026991475.1 Sulfurimonas sp.
CACCTTGAATCTCTCCTGTAGCCATTCCACTATCCATTGCCAAAAATTTATCGGGATTGATTATTCCCTCTCCGATGCTGATTCCTTTGAGTAAAATTTGATATTGATCTGGTTTGAGGTGGAGATTATCGCGTATACGCACTTGTGGCATTAAAAATCCAAAATCACTGGCAATTTTTCTACGCATGGAACGGATACGCTCTAGTAAATCCCCGCCCTGAGAGTTGTCTGCAAGTTTAATAAGCTGATAACCAAGAGTAAGTTCAAGCATCTCTACTTTTAAAATATCTTCAAGAGCACTCTCTTCCTC
>NZ_JALXBK010000090.1 GCF_026991475.1 Sulfurimonas sp.
TGCTTCAAAAATCAAACAATCTCAAGAGTTAAAAGCTCTTGAAAGTGTTCTTTGAGGTTTTACTGTTACTAGGCTATTGTCTTTTTTATTTTTTCGCTCCGTTTAAGTTATTCTTTATAGGATTGCTTTAAAATAATTTGGGAACATTGTAACATAATGATAGTCTCCAAAGTGTAACTTATGTAACATTTCTTTTTCATTGATTTGGCTTTTGTACTTAAATCTAGCCAGATGTTGCATTCTAGTCCGTAATATAGAGATTATAAGGAGTTAATTAATTATTATTAATATTATTATTTAAGGTTTTTAAATGTAAAATGATTTGAAAATTAGATGGTTTTGGTGATAAATTTATAAATATAGATAGAGTTGTACTAATTAATAAGAGATGCTTTGACTGATATATATTAGTTTAATGAGTTTCTTATTTTATTGGAAAAAAGATAGATGCTAAAGTGACTGTAAAATTAATTTTAGATAAAATGATATAAAGAGTAAAAATGAAAGATAGTTATGCTAATTTTATAACAAAAGAACAGGGTAATGGGACAGGATTGGACCAACCCGTGATGGGGATGCTAAATGATTATTAACATTAAAGAGTTAGCACAACAAACAAAAGATATAAGAGTTCTCTATGTAGAAGATGAAGAGAGTGTAAGAGAGCAGACTTTAATGATTTTGGAGATGCTATTTAGTTCTATTGACTCTGCGTTTGATGGTGAAGATGGATGGCAGAAATATCAAAAAAGTAGTTACGATATTGTTTTTACCGATATAAGTATGCCTCGTATGGATGGGCTTGAGCTTATTCGCCATATAAAAGAGCAAGACCCTATGCAAAAAGTTGCGATTATTTCAGCATATAATACTGCTGATTATCTCTTGCAAGCTATAGAACTAGGTGCAGATGCGTTTATTTTAAAGCCTATAAATATGGATAAAATGATGTTAAGCATTAAAAAATTATCAGATGGTATTGTGGCTGCAAAATTTATGGAAAATTACAATCAACAACTGCAAGATGAGGTAGAAGAAAAAACGAAAATTATTAGAAAACAAGCTATTATAGATAAGCTTACTGGTTTACAAAATCGTTTTGCACTTAATACTATGCTTGATAATTTAGAAAAAGAGATGAGTCTTATTTTAGTGAATATTGATAACTTTGATAGTATTAATACAATTTATGGTTATGATAATGGAAATAAAGTTATACAATCTTTAGCAAAACTCATTGCCAAAAATATGCCAAAAAATTCGGAACTCTACTATATAGGTAGTGATGAATTTTGTATTGTAGCGCAAGAGATAGATGGTAAAAAAATTAAACGTTATGCACAAGATTTACAAGCAGTTGTTGCAAATTCTTTTGTTGAACTTGATGGCAATAACTTAAAAGGTACTGTTACTATATCTATATCGCAAGGAAGAGAAAATCTTTTAAAATATGCACATATCGCACTAAAAGAAGCAAAAAATAAAGGAAAAAATCGTATTGAGTTTTATGTAAAAGAGTTAAATGTTGAAAAATTACAGCGTCAGATTCAGGAGTATAGTCCTATTATTCGCCAAGCGATTGAATCTGGAAATATTCTGCCTTACTTTCAACCCATTGTTGATAATTTTACTCATAAAATTACAAAGTATGAGTGCCTAGCAAGAATAGAAGATGGTGATCAGGTTTATTCTCCTTACTATTTTATAGATATTGCAAAGATGATAGGACTTGTTTCTGAGATTACAAAAATAATGATAGATAAATCTTTTAAAATGTTTAGTGGTAATGATTATGAGTTTTCTATTAACATAACAGAAGTTGATTTGAATGACGAATATCTTTATGACTATTTTAAAGAGAAATTACAAGAGTATAACATTGATGTTTCTCGTGTTATATTAGAGGTTTTAGAGGGAGTGAGTGCGCATGGTCTTAGCAATTCATTAGAACAGCTTAAAAGATTAAAGTCATTTGGATTTACTCTTGCCATAGATGATTTTGGAACGCAAAATTCAAATTTTGAAAGAGTTAACAATATGAATGTTGATTTTATTAAAATTGATGGTGGATTTGTAAAAAATATGGCAATAGATGAAAAAAGTTACTCTATAGTGAAGACGATAAGTGAGTTTTCAAAGAGTATAGGTGCCAAGGTGATTGCAGAGTATGTGCATGATGAAGAGACACAAAAAAAAGTAGAAGAACTTGGTATAGAGTATTCACAGGGTTACTACTTTTCTGAACCTAAAAGAGACTTAGATTAAGATGAAAAATTATATTTATGAAGTCGATATTGAAGGGCTGTTCTCTCTTTTTGAAGATAGAGCTACTGAAATAGAGTCTGCAAACTCTGTTTTGATTCAAATTTTTTCAGGTCAAGTGCAAGAGGAATTTGCAAAAGTTGTTACTTTTGTTCAGGAAAGATTTGTTAATGCTGTGGTAGTTTCAGCCTCAACAGATGGTGAGATTTATAATGAAAAGGTACTTACAAATAGTACGGTTATATCAGTCTCTTTATTTAATGAAACGGAGTTAAAAAGTAAATATATTGATACCAATTCAAGTTTTGAAAATGGTGCTGTGTTTGCAAAAGAGTTAGTGACATCAAGAACAAAACTACTACTTGCTTTTACAAATGGATTAAAATGTAATGGCGAAGAGTTCTTACGAGGAATTTACTCTGTAGCTCCTCATATTATTGTTGTAGGTGGGCTCTCTGGTGATAATAGTAAATTTGAAAACTGTTTAATTGGTAAAGGTTCTGAACTTTATAATAGTGGTGCAGTAGCTGTTGCATTCGATTCTGATATTTTACAGGTAGATACCTTTTATAATTTTGGATGGAAAGGAATTGGTATTTCTCAAGAGGTTACGAAGTCTGAAAAAAATAGAGTATATACTATTGGCAATTTAACAGCAGTTGCTTTTTATGAAAAATATTTGGGCGTAGAGATTGCAGAAAAACTACCAAAAATAGGCGTAGAATTTCCTCTAATTATAGAAAAAGATCATTTAAAGATAGCAAGAGCGGTCTTAGCAAAACATGAGGATGGAAGTTTGAGTTTTGCTGGTAATATTGAACAAGGAGAGAGAGTTCGTATAGGTATTGGGGATGCCCAAGAGATAATTAATAATCCAATTACAAGTGATAAGATTAATGTAGAGGTATTTTATATCTATTCATGTATGGCTCGTCGTCGTTTTATTCCAGATCTTATAGAAAAAGAGATAGCCCCTTTTGCTGAGCTTGCACCTACGAGTGGATTTTTTACTTATGGAGAGTTTTTTACAAATGATAAACCAGAACTTTTAAATCAAACACTTACTGCAGTGGCTCTCTCTGAATCAGAAGCTATTTATACTATCAAGCATACAAATATAACAGAACCACAGAATAATATCACTCATAAAGCATTGAAAAATATACTCCATGCAACAACAGAAGAGTTATATAAAGAGACCTCTCGTATTGATGGGATCGAAAAAGAGTTACTTGTTCAAAGGGAAATAGTATCTCTTATTCAAAAAATGGCAAAGATGGCTAGTTGGGAGTTGATACTTGACAAAGAGGAAATTATTTGGTCGGTAGAGTCATATGTTATATACCAAAGAGATCCAAAGCTTGGTCCACCAACGAAAGAGGAATTTATTTACAAAATGGTACTTCCTGAATATAGAGAGAAAGTTCTTGAATTGACTCAAAATGCAAAGAATGGAGATAATTTTACACTAGAGATGAAAGTAAAAAGAGGTGATTCAAAAGTAATTACTGTTATTGATAGTGCAAAAATGATTTTTAAAGATGAAAAACCTTATAAGCTTGTAGGTATTACTATAGACTTAACAGAAATGAGAATGAAGGATGATATTATTTCACAACAATCAAAGTTAGCACAAATGGGTGAAATGGTAAATATGATAGCGCATCAATGGAGGCAACCACTTAATGCCGTGAGTGCAGCATCTATTAAATTGAGTATGCAAGATGAGATGGATTTATTAACGAGTGCAAAAGTTCAGGAGACGACGGCTTTTATTGGTGAGATGGTTCAGGAGATGTCCAAGACCATTGATGATTTTATGAACTTTACAAAACCAACAGATACTAAAGAGTCTGTATTCTTTCAAGATATTGTTGATGATATTATGCGTCTTATGCAAGCACAGTTAAAAAATCATAATATTGATTTTATAGAGGAGATAGATAAAAATTTATCTATATTGACCTATAAAAAAGATTTGGAGCATGTTTTAATCAATCTTTTTTCAAATGCTAGAGATGCTTTTGAAGGAAAAGAGATTAAAAATAAATTTATAAAACTAAAAGTTTTCTATGAAGAAAAAAATTGTATTGTTCAAGTAAGTGATAATGCAGGAGGTATATCTGCTGATGTTATTAATAGAATTTTTGATCCTTATTTTACAACAAAGGTACAGGGTAAGGGAACGGGTTTAGGTCTTTATATGAGTAAAAAGCTACTTGAGACAACGATTGATGGGGTAATAAGTGTGAATAATATTAATGATGGTGCGGAATTTAGCATTGTTATGAAGGATTGTGTGGTTTAAAATGGCGTATAATTTAAAAATATATGAAAGTTTAAATATTTTATGTGTAGAAGATGATGAAAGTATTCGTAACATTTATGATGCTATGTTTTCTCTTGTATTTAAAAATGTCTATTTGGCTGAAAATGGAAAAGAGGGATTGGAAATTTTTCAAAAAGAGAAGATAGATATAGTACTTACAGACCACTCAATGCCTGTTATGGATGGGCTTGAGATGAGTAGGAAAATACGAGAAGTTGATGCTACTATTCCTATTGTTATGATTACTGCTATTGAAAATATAAATATGTTACGAGATGCTATAGATATTCGCATAACAAGTTTTATAAAAAAGCCAATTTCTTCACAAAGTATCTTTTCTACTTTAGAGTTTGTGGCAAAATCAGTTTTGGCAGAGCGGCTTTTGGTGCAATTTCAAAAAGAAAAATTGCTTTATAGTGAGTACCAAGAGAATTTAACTTATGAAAAAGAGAGAACAATCATAAAAAATGATGTTGTGGAAAATAGATTTTTAAATTTTGAATGTGAAGTTTTTTTTCAACCACGAGATACTTTGAGTGGTGATAGTTATAGCATACGCAAAGTTGATGAAAAGAGGTATTTCGCTTTTATTGTGGATGGTATGGGCAAGGGAATCTCTGCTTCGGTAACTGCTATGATGTGTTGTGCTTATGCAAATCATATTGTAAATGAAATCATAGTTACAAAAGATGACTTTTCTCTTTCTTCATTAATTACAAGAGTTATGAAATTTTTAGCACCAAATTTGTTGGAGGATGAGGTTATCTCTGCTTCTTTCTTATTTTTTGATGGGAAAGAAGAGATAATGGAGTATGCAATGTTTTCTATGCCTGCTATGCTGTATGTAAGTAAAGAAGATAAAAATGTACATAAAATCAAATCAAATAATCCTCCTCTATCTGCATATACAAGTAGTGTAAATAGCACTCGTATAGGAGTGAATGATATAGATAAATTTTTATTTTTTAGTGATGGTGTGAATGAAAATAGCCTCAAAAAATCTCAAGATTCTTATGCAAAATTTTTACATAATGATTTTTTAGAGAGTGCCAATTTAGAAGAGTTTGAATTAAAAAGAGTAGAAAAAATTGAAGAGCAAGAGGATGATGTTACTTATATTTTTTTAAAAAATAGGAATAATTAATATGAATTTAACAGTTTTATATGCAGAAGATGATGAACGAACAAGAAAAGAGATAGGAGAAATTTTATGCCTAAAGATTCAAAAAGTGCTTACTGCAAAGGATGGGGCAGAAGCTTTAGAACTTTTCAAGAAAAATAGTGTTGATTTTGTGATTAGTGATTACAGAATGCCAAAGAGGAGTGGAAATGAGCTTTGTAGAGCAATAAAAGAGATACAACCTCAGGTGCCATTCGTTCTTTTGACTGCATTTAATGATACTGAGTTACTTACCGGTGCTATAGATGTAGGAGTAGATAAATTTTTGCAAAAACCACTTGAAATAAACCAATTTACAAATCTTTTAAAAGATGTTGAAAATAAAATAGCACTACGTCTTTCACTTGAAAAGAGTTGTGAAAAAGAGAAATCCAAACTTATTAAAAAAGCAAATTCTGATCCTATGCGGGGAATATCAAATAAAATGTTTTTATTGCAAAGGTTGGAGACTCTTTTACAATATTCACAAAGAGAAGAAGATATTATAAGTGTTATCTTTTTTGATATAGATAATTTCAAACATATTAATGGCGAATATGGTCATATGTATGCCGATAGACTCTTAGTAAAATTAACTGAGTTAGTAAAAAAACATATACGAAAAGATGATCTTTTTGGACGATGGGGTGGGGATGAGTTTGTTATTGTTGTGAAAGAGCATTCAAAAGAGGCAGTTCTAAAATTTGTAGATAAACTTTATAGAGTAATAAATGGACATAACTGGAGTGATGATATGGGGATTACTGTTACTTTAGGTGTTGCATTTAATGATGGAAAAATAGATGCAAAAGAGCTTGTGTCTCAAGCAGATTTCAAAATGTTAGAGGCAAAAAAAATGGGGAAAAATAGATGGCAAGATTAGTATTTATTTTTGCTCTTTTAGTGATTACTCTTTATGCAGATAGTATAGATAATTTACTTGGGATGATACAAAAAAAGAGTGACCTTTCGCAGAAGACAAAGCTTGCAAATAGTGGTGTCTCGTTCGTATGGACACGTGATGATTTAGATAGAATGCAAATTACAAATCTTAAACAGATTTTAAATACAGTCTATCCTTTTGGATATAATGAAAACAGATATGGTTTAGTTGATCCACTTACATATAATGCTGGTCAACCTTTTTTAAGTTCTACTGTCCGTCTTTACATTGACAATCAAGAGATAACAACGGGACTCTATGGAAGTGGTGTTTTTCTTATGGGTGATACTAACATTGACTGGGTTGATCATATAGAAATATATACAGAAAATCCAACATATGAATATGCAACAGAATCAACGGTAACACTCATAAAACTCTACACTAAAAGTGTAGCTAAAGATGAGGGAAGTATGTTAAAAGTTGCAGGGGGAAGTTATGGTGCATCAACTTTAGACGGCTATAATGCTGGTTATGTTAATGATTGGTCATATTTTGTATTTGGACTTGCTTCAAATGATAAAAGAGAAAAACACTATAGTTACACAACAGAGCTGTCACGAAATAAAAAGTTGACTAGCGTGGTAGGAACTCTTCATAAGGGTACTACAAATATACTCTTAACTGCATTCACTCAAGATAGAGATGGTTTTATGAATGCAAGTTTAGATGCTACACCAGAAAAATCAAAACTTTATTCAGAGTATATACATCTTGGAATTGATTCTAAGATAAATAATTTCTCTTATCTTTTAACTACGAGTTATACAAAAACAAAAGCTGAGATGTTAGATAATGTAACGCCTATATCTTCAGCACCATATTATGGCATGTTTCCCATAAAATCTACACAAACAGATACACGTTCCTATGTATTGACAGGGGAAGTAAAATACAAATACCATAAAGAGAACAATACCCTTTTGACTGGTCTTAAATATAGAACCAAAAGAGCAAAATGGGATAAAGCTCTCCTTAATGGTATTAATATGGCAGAAAATGATAATACACGAGTACAAAATATAGCAACTGCATATGTCGAAAATCAATATGCACTCCATAAAAACTCTATTTTTACTTTGGGTGCAGAGTATCAAAGGATAGAAAATAGAGATACCGTACAAAATGACAATTTACTTATGTATAGAGTAGGGCATACATATACAACAGATAATTGGACAATGAAAACTTTTTATTCACATACACTCTCTACTTTAGAACCATATCTTGTAAAATCATTTGCATTTACAGCACATCCTCTCTCTTACTATAAACCTTCACAAAATGATACACTTGTAGAAGATATATTATATGAGAAAAAAAATAATAAGTATGAGTTGATTGTTGATTATACACAAGGAAAAGATTACTACATTCCTTTAGATGCTGGAAAAATAGTTAACTATGACAAAATACTAAAAATGGGTGGAGTTGAAGCACGATGGACGCACTTTTATCATGGTTGTGATAAGTTTTTTGTACAAGGAGGATATAGAGTTATATATAATACTCCTAAAGAATATTTTACTACTCTTAAACAATATAGAGCAGTTGTTAGAAATATTAATACTTTTGATAAATTTGATATTTTTAATGAATTGATATACGATAGAAATAATGTCTCAAATAAAGATTTTTATAATTATAGTGCAGGGGTGCAGTATAACTATAGCAATAGTTTTACTTTTGCTATAAAAGGGGTAAATCTTTTTGATGATGCAAGAACAACTAACTATGCACGAACAAATCCTATAACATTTCAATCAGAAAAAGAGCTGAATATATCACCAATTGATAGAGAGATACAAATAAGTGTGAAGTGGATTTTTTAATGAAATTTTTATTTTTATTACTAACGCTTTTTGTCTCTTTATATGCGGATGTCTATACACAAAAGTTATATGAGACTGTTTTAGGTTCAATTTTTAAAGAGAGACCAATTGTTGTTTTTGCTACGGGTGATGTAAAGGCTACACTGCAAAATAGTAAAATGTTTGATGTAGTTGGCAATTGCAAAAATGCTGTTGTAGCAGTTATTGGAAATGACACAAGTTTAGAACAGAGATGTAAAAATATACCAATATTTGCGACGACACATAGAAATTATATGCGCATTTTAAATGCTTTTGGAGCGTTTTATTGGAGAAAAGGGCGTCCACAAATTCATTTTAGAGAGGGAGAATTAAAGATGTTTCATCTTCATTTGTCTCATGATTTACAAAGGTTTATAGATGAATAATAATGTTTTTTTTAAGAAGAGTTTTTATATAACTTATGTGACAGTAATTGTACTTATTGTAGGTGCTTTTTATATCTTTAAAATATTTGATAAGACAAGTAGTGATATAGAGAGATTAACACTCCAATCTAATATTGAATATATTAATAATATCACAAATAATCTTGCTAATTTGATAAACAAAAAAACAGATATGCAACTTGTAAATAGTTTAAAAATAAGTAAGGTATTAAGAAGAAGTTTGGAAGAAAACTTAGGGATGTTTAGAACGAAGCGATATAAATATATTTATGTTGTGCAAAAGTTACCAAACACAGAGAAATTTTGCTTTTTACTCGATGGAGCAAAAAAAGATAAAAGTGGTTTTTTAGAAATTTTTCAACCTTTTAATATTCAAGAGTGGTTAGAGGTGTACAAGACAAAAAAACCACGTTACTTTAAACATCGAAATATTAAAAGTTTATGGCTGACTTACCTCAAACCTATTGTGCAACACAATAAAGTTGTTGGAATTATTGCCATAGATTTTTCGTTGAATGAGTATAATTATATGCACAATACACTAGATGATCTCTCGTTTAGTATAAAGATTTTTATGAGTTTGTTGTTATTTGTTTTTATTGTTGTTTTAATTTTTGTATTTATAGATAAAAAACGGGTTTATTTACTTAAAAAACAGGCAAAAGAGATTCAAAACTTTAATATTACGCTACAAAAAAAGATAGATGAAGAGGTAATAAAAAATAGAGAAAAAGATAAACAGATCTTAGAACAGTCGCGTTTAGCACAGATGGGAGAGATGATAGGAATGATTGCACATCAATGGCGACAGCCCATTAATGCTATTAGTGCAGCAAGTATTACTATAAATATGCGAGCACAGATGGATACACTAGATCCAAAAAGTACGATAGAACTTGCAGATAAAATAGGGGAGCTGACGCAACATCTTAGTAAAACTATTGATGATTTTAGAAATTTTTTCAAAGATACAAAAGAGAAACAAGATATGACTTATGATGAGTTGGTTATTTCTACACTTGATATTGTTGGCGTATCGGTTCAAAATAAAAATATTACTATCATAACAGATATACAAAGCGATATAGTTTTTTGTACTTATGTTAATGAGTTAAAGCAGGTGTTATTAAATCTTATAAAAAATGCAGAAGATGTACTAGAGGAGAAGAAGATAAAAAATGCTTTTATTAAAATCGAAGCTGTAGAAAATCGTTTAATTGTTCGAGATAATGGTGGAGGAATACCTGAAGATATTATTCAGAAAATATTTAATCCATACTTTTCAACAAAAACACTGAATGGAACAGGTCTTGGACTTTACATGAGTAAGACAATCGTTGAAAATCATTGTGGAGGTACAATTAGTGTAACAAACGATGCTGAGGGTGCAGTTTTTTGTGTTGTGTTGCCTAGTACATAGTTTTTTATTTAATTAAAATGCAAAAGTTAGTCATTAAGTAAAAGTTGATATAATCCTAAAAATTAAAATTGAAAAAAAGAGGTTTAATATGAGCTATGCAGCTTTATTTGAAGATGAAGAAGATATTTTTGGTGGTTCACCAAGATCAAAATTTATGGATGTAGTTTTTAATGCAAACAATGATATTGTACGTCAAGAACTAGAGAATTTTATAGAAAAAGTTGCGGTGATGGAACTGATGCTAGAAGAGCATGTTGGTGAAGATATTGATAAAGCAGTAGATACTTATAGAGCTACACATCTTGATGATGCAAGTACAAAAACAAAAAGTCTTTATGTTGAGCTAATGGGGACTGTTCTTTCTCAAAGTGAATAGTCATTGCGTACGCTAAGTAGAATTTTATTGGTACTGCTATTTTTTAGCAGTGCTATTTTTGCAAATAATTATGTTTATACGAAAGAAATTTCGCTAAAAAAGGATGAGCAAAAGAAAATTCTTGTAAAATACGATTCCAGAGAGAAACTTTTTAAATTTAGTTGGACTTTATATATAAATGGTGGCTTAGTTATGCATCGTTCATACGATAAAATTGTGGCACAAAATATTTTATATTTGAATGGTAAAAATCAGAGTTTCAAGCTAGAACTTGTGACGCGTGGTGCAAATTACTATGAACCACCTTATGTGCTAGTTAAATTTAAAGAGTTTAATGCTCAAAAAAACGAAGCGGTGTTTCAACTGTTCTTACATGATAAAAACAGCGAAATTAAGTGGAAGTTTTTGAAAAATAGATAAAAGATGAGATGAATGCAACGAGTAGAAAAAGAGATACAAAGACTAATAACAGAGTGTGACTATGATGAAGTGACACGGCTTTTTAATATGCTGAGCGGTGGTAAAAGACTCCGTGCTAAGCTAATCTTAAAGATTGCAGCAGAACATAAAGATGCTCCTCTTCTGGCTGCGATTGTTGAACTCATTCACGCAGCTTCACTACTGCACGATGATGTAATAGATGAAGCTGATACACGTAGAGGCATGGCATCTGTAAACGCAACTGATGGCAGTAAAACTGCTGTTATGCTTGGAGATATTTTATACTCAAAAGCCTTTACCGAACTTGTTGCATTTGACAAAGATGTCGCACAAACCATAGCAGCGTCTGTTACGGCACTCTCCAAGGGTGAAATGATGGATGTTAAGATGGCTGAAGAGTTTAATGTTGATGAAGAGAAGTATCTTAATATGCTCTATCTTAAAACAGCAACACTCATCGAAGCGGCTGCGAAGGCTGCTGCCCTTTTAGTTGCAAAAGATGCCGAAGCTCACGCGCTGTATGGTAGAAATCTTGGACTCTCTTTTCAGATCATAGATGATATTTTAGACATTACTGCTGATGAAGAGAGTCTTGGTAAACCTGCTATGAATGATTTTGTAGAGGGAAAATGTACGCTACCATATATATATCTTCATCAACTACTTGATGAGAATGAAAAAGCAAGATTGCTTTCATCGCATGCAAAGAAAATAGATAAGAATGAAACGCAATGGATACAAGATAAAATGAGTGAATATAAAACGATTGAAAAATCTTTTGTTTTAGCACAGAAGCTCTCTGATGAAGCAAAAGAGGCCTTGTCAAATGATGAAGCCTTGGTCAATATACTTGATACTATGATAAAAAGAAGTTATTAATGCACTATTTAATAGTTAGTTTTTCACATAAAAACAGTGATATAGAACTTAGAGAAAAATTTACGTATACAAATGAAGAGAAAGAGGGATGTCTTAAAAGACTTATACAAGCACCTTCAATAAGTGAAGCGATACTTTTGGCAACATGTAATCGTATGGAAATATATGTATGCTGTAGCGATGTTGATGATGCTCTGCAACATATGATGACACTTCTAACATATAAAGGTGGTATCTCTCCGGAGTACATCAAAAAAACAGCAGAAATAGTTGATGATAGTAGTGCTATTCACCATCTTTTTGCGGTGGCGAGTTCTATTGACTCTATGGTTGTTGGTGAAACACAAATTGCTGGTCAGTTAAAGGATGCTTATAAATTTGCACACGATAGAAAATATTGTGATAAAAAGATGTCTAGAGCACTCTCCCATGCTTTTAAATGTGCAGCAAAAGTAAGAAATCATACAGATATATCTTCTAAACCAGTTTCCGTTGCTTCTGTCGCAATTAGTCAAATAAAAGCAAAAGTGGGTGATCTGAAAAATAAAAAGGCACTTGTTATTGGTGTTGGTGAAATGAGTGAAATCTGTGCAAAACATCTTGTCTCTGACGGAGTTGAGACTTATATAACAAATAGAACCAGAAAAAAAGCAGAAACTTTAGCAAGTGAGTGTCAGGCAAAAGTATATGAATTTGGTAATTTAGATAAAGCTATAAATGAATTTGACATAATTTTTACAGCTACAAGTGCTCCATACCCAATTATTACGAGTGACCTAGTAGAAAGGACTGCGTTTAAGCGTTTTTGGTTTGATATGGCAATTCCTCGTGATATTGATATTAAAAAACAGGATGATATTGAACTTTTTGTTGTTGATGATATTAAAAATATTGTTGATGCAAACAGAGCTGATCGAGAACAGTATGTCAGACAAGCACATGGAATTGTAGGCCGAGGTGTTGTAGAATTTTTTGAATGGCTTGATGCACTTAATGTTGAACCTTTAATAAAAGAGATATATCAAAAAGCAGATGATGCTGTAGATGTTGAAACGCAGCGGGCACTGAAAAAAGGTTTTATACCAAAAGAGTGTGAGTATGAGGCAAAAAAAATGGCACAACAGGCCATTAAAAGATTTTTGCATGATATGACAAAAAAAATGAGAGAGGCTTCTCATGAAGCTAAAAGTGATACAGTTACGGGTGCTATGCAGTATATGCTTAATGATGCACACGATAATATTCCAGATCAATATAAACATCACATAAAGGATTAGAGTTTGAGAAGAAGTAGAGCATTTATTCCAACATCAAAAGAGGCACCATCTGATGCAACACTGCCAAGCCATATATTTTTAGCTCGTGCAGGTTTTATCACACAAGTTGCAGCAGGACTTTATAACTATCTTCCTTTAGCAAAGCGTGTTATTAGAAAAATAGAAAACATTGTAAATGAAGAGATGGTAAAAGTAGGAGCGCAAGAGGTTGAACTCTCATTTGTGACACCTGCTGATTTATGGGCAGAGAGTGGAAGAATAGAGAAGTTTGGAAAAGAGCTGCTGCGTTTCAAAGACAGAAAAAACAATCTTTTTGTTCTTGGACCAACACATGAAGAGATGATGGTCGATTTGGTTCGCAATCGTGTTACTTCATATAAAAATCTGCCACTAAATCTCTACCAAATAAAGACTAAATTTCGTGATGAAGCGCGTCCTCGTTTTGGGTTAATGCGTGGTCGTGAATTTATTATGAAAGATGCTTACTCTTTTCATGCTTCTACTGAAGATTTAGATCGTGAATTTGAAGCTATGGAAGCAGCTTATAAAAAAATACTCACTCGTTTAGGTCTTGATTTTAGAGTTGTTGAAGCAGATAGTGGGGCTATTGGTGGGAGTGGTTCTAAAGAACTTATGGTTATTGCAGACAGTGGAGAAGATACCATTGCAATCTGTTCAAAATGTGAATATGGTGCAAATATTGAAGCTGCTTCAAGAAGTGCGAGAGCCTTAGTTCCTGAAGCTCCAGTTGCTGATTTTAATAAATTTTTAACACCAGATACAAAGACAATAGATGAACTAGCTGAGTTTTTTAAAGTTGATCCATATTATACTGTTAAATGTGTCGCTAAAAGGGTAGTGTATGAAGATGAAAGTGAAATCGTGCTTTTCTTTGTACGGGGATGTGATAACCTGCAAGAGGTAAAAGCTCTAAACGCAACAGAAGCTCTTGATATTGTAGATGTTACAGAGGAAGAACTTAAAGAGCTAGGTTTAGAACCTGGATTTATTGGTCCACTTGATCAAGTAAAAGCAAAACATGTCATAGACAGTGACTTAAAAGGTGCTACAAATATGATTTGTGGTGCGAATGAAGATGGTTACCATTTTATAGGTGTTGATATGTCTATTTTAGATGATGTTGTTTACTTTGCTGATATCGCAGAAGTAAATGAAGGAGATATTTGTCCATATTGTGATGGAAAACTCTCATTTACAAAAGGTATAGAAGTTGGGCATATATTTAAACTAGGAACAACGTACTCAAAACCACTTAAAGCAGAATTTTTAGATGAGAATGGAAAAAGTCAGCCTTTTATTATGGGAACATATGGTATGGGTATTTCTCGTTTAGTGGCTTCTGTAATTGAGCAACATCATGATGAGAGTGGCTGTATTTGGACAAAAGAGACAGCACCTTATATGGTAAATATTATGATAAGTAACATTAAAGATGAAGCACAAGTAGAAGCTGGTGAAGCACTTTATGAACAACTGCAAAACGCAAATATTGAAGTAATGCTTGATGATAGAAAAGAGCGTTTTGGATTTAAAATGAAAGATGCAGAACTTATTGGTTTTCCATATACTGTGATTGTTGGAAAAGAGCTTGTTGATGGTAATGTACAACTCTTTGATAGAGCTACAAAGACAAAAGAGAGTATGAGCGTTGCAGATATTTTTGATAAATTGATGGAATTTATTTAGATGCTCTATTTTTTACTTTATCTCTTTTTAGAAGTCCTTGTCTCTGTCAATATCTCTTCAGAGATTGGTGGACTTGCTACATTTTTAGAGATACTCTTCACTGCGTTTATAGGAATGTCAATTTTAGTAAATTTTAGAACAACTCTTATGGAAAATATGAGAGCTGTTTCGTTTAGTTGTATTGATCTTGAAGAGTTTCAAAGATTAAATCTTTTTACACTGATTGGTGCTATTTTACTTATTATTCCTGGATTTTTGACCGATATTATAGGTGCTTTAATGCAGTTTAGTGTCATTACGAGTATGATTGTTAACCGTTATAATGTAAAATCCAATAATAATTGTAAGGCTTCTTATAATGAAAAAATTAATAAACAAAAGGATTCAGATGTCATTGATGTGGAAATTATTGGCGACGACTCTACTACTAAGTAGTTTAGCGTACGCACAGAGTGCTAGCGATAATGTATCAGATTTTTTAGAAGATCAATTTAGCTCAAATGAAAGACTTAAAAGTGTTGATGTAAAAATAGATAGTGTTGTACCTGTAAAAGAGGTAAAAGGCTGGAATGCCTATATTGTCGATGTGAAAGCTGTGCTTAAACAGAGACCTAAGAAAACCATTAATCAAAAAATGATTTGGTTCTCTAATGGTGATGTTATCACAAAAGATTTAGTAGATTTAAAATCAGGACAAAATTTACTAGAAGTAGTTAAACCACAATTTAAAGATGCATACTATAGACCTGAAAACCTTATTTATGGAAATAAAGATGCCGAACATAAGATAGTCATCTTTTCAGACCCGTTATGTCCATTTTGTAAAGGTTTTGTTCCAGGAGCATTACAAAACTTGAAAAAAGAGCCAAATAAATTTGCAGTTTATTACTATCACTTCCCACTATTGCGTTTACATCCTGCTTCTGGAACCTTGGTAAAAGCTGCTGTTGCAGCTGAATTACAAGGTGTGAAAAATGTTATTTTAAGACTTTATACAGTGAAAGTTAATCCACGAGAAAAAGATGTAAATAAAATTCTTGCTGCGTTTAATAAAGTTGAGGGAACAAATATTACTGTTGCAGATATTAATTCAGAGGCTGTTAAAAAGCAGACGAAAAATGATGTTGATGTCGCACGTGACTTGATGGTTGCTGGGACTCCTACTGTTTATCTTGATGGCAAAATAGACAATACTAAGAAAAAATATTTGAAAGTAAAATAATGCAAAAACTTACAATAGCAACCCGTGTATCAGATTTGGCTCTTTGGCAAGCATATCATGTCAAAGATAGAATTGAAAAAAGTTATCCTGATATAGAAGTGGTACTTAATAAAATTGTTAGTAATGGTGATAAAGTTTTGGATAAGCCACTTGCACTTATAGGCGGTAAAGGACACTTTACAAAAGAACTTGAGGATGAGATGCTTGCAGGAAATGCTGAACTTGCAGTGCATAGTCTTAAAGATGTGCCTACATATATGCCAGAGGGTTTAGAGCTTATTGCTGTGACACAAAGACAGGATCAGAGTGATGTCTTTTTATCACACACTTATGCTAGCTTAGAAGATTTACCGCAGGGTGCTGTTGTTGGAACAACAAGTCTGAGAAGACGTATGCAACTCTTACAAAAGCGTCCAGATTTGAAAGTGGAAGATTTACGAGGTAATGTAAATACAAGACTTAGAAAACTAAAAGAGGGACAGTATGATGCCATTATCCTTGCATGGATAGGTCTTCATAGACTTGATTTGTTAAAAGATATTCCATTTACACAAAAACTTTCACTAGATATGATGATACCTCCAATGGGTCAAGCTGCTCTTGGTATTGAAATAGTTAGCAATAATGAAAAAGTAAGAGAGATCGCACTTACTCTTAAAGATGAAGATACTTTTATCTGTACAAAGCTTGAGCGTGAATTTATTTCTGCTATTGGTGCAGGTTGTTCTGCGCCTGTAGCGTGTAATGCCGTTATAAATGCAGGAGAGATTACATTTAGAGTGATGCTTGGGTTTGCTGATGGAACACATATTATGCAAGAGAGAGTTGTTGTAAATGTGAGTCAAGCAGAGGGGCTAGGTACAAAAATTGCAAAAGAGATGATAGAGAATGGTGCTTTAAAACTGCTTGAAGATGCTCAAAATGCTGCGTTTAAAGATGCAATGCCACAACGTCTGTAATGAATACTCTTACACTTACTAAACAGAAAATTTTTGATAATAAAAAAAGAGTTTTTGCTTATGAACTTATATTTAAAGAAGATTCGGATAGCTTAAGTGGGCTTACCTCTCATCTTAAAGAGGCGTCTCAGCTTATTGTCCACGCTATCTCTAATGAGGAACTTAATAAATTAATAGGACATGAAAGCAAGGTTTTTATTAATGTTGATGATGCGACTTTGACAAAGGGCATTTTAGATGTATTGGACAATAAGAGATTTATTTTAAATATATTAGAAGATATTGAGTTAAATGATCATGTTGTTAGTAAGATAATACAGTATAAAAAGCGTGGATTTAGCATATCTTTAGAACATTTTGATTCTAGTGCAGATATGATTAAAAAATTTGCCAGACTATTTAATTTTATTGATATTATTAAAATGGATATTATTCTCTCACAACCACAAAATTTAGAAAACTTGGTAAAAAAATTTCGAAATACAAGAATAAAACTTGTAGCTCAAAATATTGAAACGCAAGAAGATTATGACTACTGTTTGAATATGGGAATGGATTATTTTCAGGGATATTATCTTGATAAACCTCAAACGATTGAACTAGCAGAACAAAAAGAACCGTTGCAATTTATAATTTTACAGCTTATAAAAATCATTAAAGATGATAACTCAACAGAATCTCTTGAGAGTTTTATTCGACAACAGCCGGATTTATCCTATAAATTGGTTGCTTTTTTTAATAATATGAAAAAATTTGATGTAAAAATTGAATCATTAACACAAGTAATTACGTTAATGGGAAGAGCAAAACTTTTACGATGGTTATTGGTTTATCTTTATTCCGAAGCTTCTTCAAATCCTGCATCAAAAAGTATACTTGAACTCGCTCTTAAAAGAGCGCAGCGTATGGAAGATGAAGCAGCCCCAGAGTATAAAAACAAAGCTTATTTAGCTGGTATGTTTTCAATGTTAGATTCGATATTTGAAACAGATATGCGAGAGTTGATGAATCATCTTGATATGGACAGAGATATACGCTCTTTGGTACTAGAACGCAAGGGTATTTTTGCCGGAAGTTTAATGCGGGCAGAAGAGGCAGAAAAAGAGTATTTAAAAAAAATAATGCTTGCAAATTTTGATAAACTTAACGCAAATGACTTAATCATTACACTTGAAGAGAATGGTATAGAAATAGACAAGAACCGGTTTTAGATTTTTTACAAAACAACTTACAATAATGGAGTTTAAATACTATTATGAAAAATACAATAGCACTTTTAAAAAAATATGATGAAATAAAGATAATTGATGCGGCTTTAGATATATATTTGGAAATCCCTCATTTAGCATATGCTGAAGTGAAAAAAGAGGATGGTGGTAAAGCACTTCTATTTACAAATGTAATTGATGCAAAAAATGATATAAAATTTGAAGAGCCTGTACTTATGAATGTTTTTGGTTCATATAAACGTTGTGAACTGCTTTTTGGCAGAACTATTGAGAGTGTTGCTGATGAGATAACAAACTTACTACATATGAAACCACCTTCTGGATTTATGCAAAAAATTGATATGGCAAAAGAGCTTTTTTCACTTAAAAATATTTTTCCAAAACGCCTTAAAGGGGAGGGAGAGTGTCAAGCTATTAAATACCTTAAAGAGGAAGTTGATTTGCACAAACTTCCTGTTCTTACAACGTGGGAACAAGATGGTGGACCTTTTATAACTATGGGGCAGGTCTATACGCAAAGTCTTGATGGAGAGATGACAAATCTTGGAATGTATAGATTGCAAGTGTATGATAAAAACCATTTGGGAATGCATTGGCAGATTCATAAAGACTCTTCACACTTTTTTGATCAGTATCAAAAAGCAGGCAAAAAGATGCCTGTAAGCATTGCAATAGGTGGTAATCCTCTCTACACTTGGTGTGCAACGGCACCTCTTCCTTATGGTGTAAATGAACTTTTGATGTATGGGCTTATTACAAAAACTCCGGCACAACTTGTAAAATCTTTGACAACACCTCTTTATATTCCTAAAGATGTTGATTATGTCATTGAAGGATGGGTTAATCCTAGTGAGATGAAAATTGAGGGTCCTTTTGGTGACCATACCGGTTATTATACACTTGAAGAGCCATATCCTGTGCTTGAAGTAAGTGCAATTACTATGAAGAAAAATAGAACATTTTTAGCAACTGTTGTAGGCAAACCTCCTTTAGAAGATAAATATATGGGTTGGGCAACAGGTAAAATATTTTTTCCACTTCTTAAAACAACTGTGCCTGACTTACTTGATTATCATATGCCTGAAAATGCAGGTTTTCATAATCTAATACTAGCAAAAATGCAGCCACTTTATAAAGGGCATGCTAAACAGTTTATGCACGCTTTTTGGGGTGCAGGACAGATGAGTTTTGTTAAACATGCTATTTTTGTTGATGAAAATGCTCCAAAATTAGAAAATTATGAAGCATTTGCAACATATATTTTAAATAGATTTACACCAAAGTCTATGTTTATTACAGAGGGGATTTTAGATGCACTTGATCACTCCTCTGCCGAAACGCTTGTTGGTGGGAAATTAGGCATAGATGCAACTTTGGCAAATAAGGTAGAACCACCACAACTTTTAGGTGATGCTGAGCTTTTGACAAAAGTAAAAGAGGTAGTACCTCAAGCAGTTGATTTACACCAATTTATGAGACGTACAAACAATCCTATAACTGTGATAAGTGTTCAAAAAAGTAAAAATGTAAAAGAGTATTTTGATGCTTTAGTAGAGCTTAGCCCACATTTAAGAGTGGTAGTATTTGTAGATGAGAATAAAAATGATATACGTAATTCCTATATGCTTATTTGGCGTGTAACAAATAATATGGATGCACTTAGAGATGTCTATAGTGCAGGCTTAATGGTTGGCGTTGATGGAACAAATAAAACGCAACTTGATGGTTTTACTAGAGAGTGGCCAGACGATGTGAATTGTACGCCAAGTGTAGTTGAAAGTTTAAAAATAAAGGGTATTTGGGATTTTGATGATAAATTGTTTAAAAAGTTTCAATTATAAGTAAATTTTATCAAAAGCTTGTGATATAAGCCAAGTGTAATTATTTCTAGTGTAAGATGGATTTTACTTTTTATTAAGGTTGTTCTATATGAATAAATTTGTGTTACTATTTCTTTCTTTTATGATTCTTTCTCTAACATCTGCAAATGCAGCCATATATAAAGGGCAAAGAGTTTTTATTAAAAGATGTCTACCTTGCCATAAAGATGGACAAAACTTTGTTTCTAAATATAAGATGAAGCATTGGAAAAAATTGATGAAGAAAAAAGGAAAGCCACTCGCACAACTTCACTTAAAAAGCGAAAAAGCAAAAAAATCATGGAAATATTTTAAAAGTAAAAGGTATGCAAAAAAATCAAAACATCTCAAACAATTTCTTGTTGAATATGCCAAAGACAGCGGAAATGTTCCAGCTTGTAACTAACTTTTTAAAGTAAAGCGTGAGCTTTGCTCTCTCTTCTCTTTGTAAAATGCCTCTTTTTAGATAAAATATCAAACTTTTTAAATACTATATTTATAACCTAAGGAACTGTAATGGAAAAAATGTGGTCAGGCCGCTTCTCGGCATCTGCTTCAAATCTTTTAGACCAATTTAATGCATCAATTATGTACGATAGAAAATTATATCGTGAAGATATTGAGGGCTCACAAGCTCATGCAAAAATGCTTGCAAAACAGGGCATACTCACGCAAGATGAGTTAGAGCAGATTCTTGAGGGGTTAAATCAAGTAAAGCAGGAGATAGAATCAGGCAGTTTTGAGTGGAAAATCTCCGATGAAGATTTACATATGGGTATAGAAAAACGCCTTACTCAGCTTATAGGTGATGCTGGAAAAAAACTCCATACTGCAAGAAGTAGAAATGATCAGGTAGCTGTAGATTTTCGCCGTTATGTTCTACGCAAAAATTTAGAGATTAGCCAAGCAATAAAAGCACTTATGGAAGTTGTTTTAGAAGTTGCTAACAAACATACACAGACACTTATTCCAGGAATGACACATTTGCAACATGCACAGCCTATTAACTTTGGGTTTCATTTGGGTGCATATCTTTCAATGTTCAAGCGGGATATTGAACGTTTTGAAAGTTCATATAAACGCAACAATATCTCTCCTCTTGGTTGTGCAGCACTTGCTGGTACACCTCATAATGTAGACAGAGAGTATTCTGCACAACTTTTAGGTTTTGATAGTGTAAGCGTAAATTGTCTTGACACTGTAAGTGACAGAGATTTTGCTTTAGAAATTTTGTTTAATATCTCAACAATGATGATGCACATTTCACGCCTTTCTGAAGAGCTTGTAATGTGGTCATCTTATGAATTTGGATTTGTTGAACTCTCAGATGAGTATTCGACAGGAAGTTCAATTATGCCTCAAAAGAAAAATCCTGATGTACCAGAGCTTTTACGCGGAAAAACTGGTCGTGTTTATGGATCGTTAATGGGACTTTTAACTGTAATGAAAGGTTTGCCTCTTGCATACAATAAAGATACACAAGAGGATAAAGAGGGCGTTTTTGATGCTGTAGAGACTGCTGAAATTTCACTTGAAATTTTAAAAGAGGCCATAAAAACTATGCAGGTAAAAGCACAAAATATGGAAAAAGCTTGTGCTATTGGACATTTGAGTGCTACAGATTTAGCTGATTATTTAGTTGAAAAATGCAATATACCATTTCGAGAAGCACACTTCATTACAGGTCATGCTGTAGCAAAAGGTGAAGAGCTTGGTGTTGACTTGTCTAAAATGGATTTTAAATATCTTAAAGAGATAGATGAACGTATAGATGAAGATGTAATGGAGTTTTTACAACTGCGTCACTCTATGAATGCTCGAACGTCTGAGGGTGGAACTGCAACGACTAGAACGAAAGAACAGTTAGAGTATATTCAAAACTATTTACAAGAGAACAAATAAAATGAAAATGACAGTAACACACAAAGAGGCAATGAAATTTGAAGTAAAAAGTGCAAAAAGCAGTTTTATTATTGATTGTCCTACTATCTCACCTGTAGAGTATTTCCTCTCAGGCATCATCACTTGTAGTGCAACAGATATTGTACTTTTACCGAAAAATCAAGGTTTTACTGTAACAGATTTGCAAGTAGAAGGTGATGCAACCCGAGCGGAAGATCATCCGAGAAAATTTACAAAGCTCTTTTTGGATTACAAATTTAACTCTGATGGAGAGGATGTTCAAGCAGCTCGTTGGGTTGCAGCTTCTATTGAGACATACTGTTCAACTATTAATACTATTCGTGATACAACAGAGATCTCTTACTCTGTGACACATAATGGAAAACTGGTTCGTGAAAATGAACAAGTTATCAGCGGTGGTGGCTCTAACATTGATTTGGGTGAAATTGACGCTTGTTGTAGTTAAAATATGAAACAGTTTAATATTAATTACTCCTCAAAAGAATCTTTTAAAAACTATCTTCATGAGAATGATATTGTATTTGCAAATGACAAAATTTTGGTACAAATTTTTACGTCGTTTCGTGAAAAACATAAGGTACAAAAAATAGCATCTGAGATATGTGAAGTTTTGCCAAATGCTGTTTTGATAGGATCCTCGTCTGCAGGTGAAATTATTGATGGTTTAATGCAAGAAGAGAGCTGTGTTGTTGCTATATCTGTGTTTGAAAAAACAAAGATTGTTGCAAGTTATGTTGAAGGCGAAGATGCATACTCTATGGGTGTCTTAATGGCATCAAAACTTTTAAATGAGAAGAGCAGATGTTGTATTAACTTTGTAGATGGCTTAACCATCAATGGAGATGAATATCTTAGAGGTTTTTCTACTTTAAATACAAATAGTGTTATTGTATCTGGTGGTATGAGTGGGGATCTTTTCACATTTGACTCTGTATTTTGTATTTATCAAACAAAAGTTCTTAGTTCTGCTGCTGTTGGTATTTCATTAGAAGGTGATGAGTTATATGCTTTTAATGCTTATAATTTAGGATGGCGGGCTGTTGGCCCAAAATTTACAATTACAAAAGCCGTAGGTAATCGTGTTTATGAAATAGATAATAAACCTATCAAGGAGCTATATCGAGAAGTTCTTGGGAGTAAAATTGTAAGGAATATGCCGGCTTCAACAATAGAATTTCCTTTTATAAAAGAAGTTGATAGCATTCCAATTGCCAGAAGTATGATAAATATAATGGAAGATGGAAGTGTTATATATGCAGGAGAACTTAATGAAGGCGATGTAGTTCGTTTTGGTGTAGGTAGTAAAGAACTTATTTATGACCATAATATGAGTCAACTAATAGCCTCTAAAGAACATGATATACAGGCCGGATTTATCTACTCTTGTTCTGGAAGAAAACAGTTTTTGGGAAAAGAGCTTGAATCTAATTTTCAATATTATGAAAAGATTGCCCCTGTAAGTGGTTTTTTTACTTTTGGAGAATTTTTTTCAGGTTTGAAAGAGCCTTCTTTGCTCAATATTACAACAACACTTCTTTTTTTATATGAAAAAGATACAGAGAACATATCTAAAAACAGATATACAAATAAATCACTAAAAGATGATAAGCAAAAAACTTTAACAAACAAAGGTTTATTCAATCTCGTTGACTATGTGACAAAAAATTTAGATTTTGAAAAACAAAATATGGAAAAATCTAAAAAGAGGCTCGATGAACTTTTAGAAGCTATTGATAGTGTTTCTATTATTTCTAAAACAGATAGTAAAGGTATTATTACCTATGTCAATGATGCCTTTGTAAAAATAAGTGGCTATTCGCGTGAAGAATTATTAGGACGTAATCATAATCTTGTTCGGAGTCCAAATAGCGATGCCGCTCTTTTTAAAGAGATGTGGCAAACGATACAAAAAGGAGAGATCTGGCAAGGAGAGTTAGAAAATAGAACTAAAGATGGGCATTTATATTATGTGAAAAGTTCTATTATTCCTTTGCATGATATAAATGGAAAAATTGTAGAATATTTGGCAATAAGGGAAGATGTTAGCTCTTTGGTTGGGAGTAAAAAAGAGATTGAAAAACAAAATGCATTAACAAATATTATTCTTGATAATGAAGAGAGTATTATTATACTTACAAAAAATGATGAAATTGACAAAATAAATGAAGCATTTTTTAGAACATTTCCTTATGAAAACTTGGAGACATTTAAGAGTTGGCATAGGTGTATTTGTGAACTATTTATTGAGAAGGAGAATTATCTTCAAAAGAAATTAGATGCATCTCAAAGATGGTATGATCCAATTTTACATGAACCTTTTATAACACATTTAGCTGCTATGATTGATAAAAATGGAAATGAAAGAATTTATCATGTAAAATCAAAGGAAATTATGTATGATGAAGATACCGCATATGTTGTAAGTACTTTTCATGATATTACAGAGATAGAGCAAGCAAAACAAAAAGCACAAAAAGCTGAAGCAGCACAAGCAATGTTCTTGGCAAATATGTCTCATGAAATAAGAACACCAATGAATGGCATAATAGGTTTTACAGAGCTTCTTGAAAAAACGCCTATGAATGAATCTCAAGAAAAATATGTAGATATTATAAAAGGCTCCACGCAAACTCTTTTGGGTATTATAAATGATATATTAGATTTTTCAAAAATTTCTGGACAAAAAATAGAACTTGAAAATTTAGAGATTAATCCCTATCATGAATTAGATGCAACTTTTGAACTTTTACGTGCTGTTGCCGAGAAAAAAAATCTTGATTATGTAAAAAAACTAGATACGAATATGTTTGAATGTATCTATACAGATCCTACTCGCTTAAGACAAGTTTTAACAAATTTACTTTCTAATGCAATTAAATTTACCCCTGAAGATGGTAGTGTGAGTCTGGAGACACATGTTTTAAATACGAATGAAGAATCACAATTTATACGATTTGAAGTTAAAGATACTGGTATTGGGATTCCTCAATCAAAACAGAAGACAATATTTGAACCTTTTTCACAAGCTGACTCTTCTACGACAAGAGAGTTTGGTGGAACGGGATTAGGATTAAGTATTAGTAATAGTTTTGTAAAAGCTATGGGAGCTGAACTTTGTGTAAAATCGAAGGAGAAAGAGGGATCTGTTTTTTATTTTGATTTGGAATTTAAGAGATGTAATTCATTAATTGAATTAAAAGAACTTATGCAACAATGGAAAGTTGTTATACTAGAGGATGATGATGAAATATTATTACAAAGGGTTGGTGATATTTTATCTTCATTTGGAGTTGTATATGAAATAGTTCCAAAAGAGCTAGCCGACACTTTTGTCTTAGGAACTAAAAGTATTGTAATAGCTTTTGAAAATATTAAAGAGTTCTTATTTTTAAAAGAATTTCCAAAAGATCAAATTATTTGTTTATCTGAGAAAAAACTATTTGATTATTCTATAGAATGTGTTGATTTAATTATAGATGAGTCGTTAGCATCAAACTTATATAATTTTTTATTTAGAAAATTAAAAAATAAAAATATTGAGAAAAAACAAATTGAACATAATAGTATTGCTTTAAATATATTAATTGCTGAAGATTATGAGATGAATCGAATTCTGATGGAAACTATTTTTGAACAATATAAAAATATTCGTATTACCTTTGCAAAAAATGGAGACGAAGCGGTTGCAAAAGTTTTTCATAATGATTTCGATATGGTTCTTATGGATGTTAATATGCCTATTCTCAATGGATTGGAAGCAACAAAAATAATAAGAAAAAAACTCTCTAAACATATTCCTATTATTGCTTTGACTGCAAATGCCCTTGAAGGAGATCGCGAACGATTTTTAGCAGCTGGAATGGATGATTATCTTTCTAAACCAATTGAAATCGGTAAACTCGAAGAGATATTACAAAAATTTGCACAAAACAGAATAGTTGAAAATTTTAAACCAAATGAAGAGATAGAAAAAAATATTTGTTTGGATGATATGGTTGAAAATATTACACAAAATTTAGGTGTTGCACCTGAGATGGCGATTACATTACTACATAGTTTCTACTCTAGTCTTGATCTATCTTTTATAGATTTACAAAAGGCTGTCCAAAGTAGAGACAATCAGATGATTTTAAATCTTGTACATAAAATAAAAGGTTCATCTTCTACAATGAGAATTGACACTATTGCATCTTTGATGCAAGAAATAGAAGAAAAAGTTAAAAAGGGTGAAACGATTAATTATGATAAAATTTTTGATATAATGCAGAAATATTTAAAATCATTACAAAGAGAATTAAAAAATGTTTCATAATGTAAGTATAGTAATTGTTGATGATGAGACGTTAAATCTGATTTTATTAGAAGAACTGATAAAACAAGAGGGGTATATTAATTATAAAACTTTTTTGGAACCTTCTAAAGCACTAGAATATGCAAAAGAGAATAATGTAGATGCTTTAATTACTGATTATAATATGCCAAAAATGGATGGAATTGAGCTCCTTCAAAAAATGAAAGCTCTTCATCCAGACATGGTAAGTATTATGATAACGGCAAATAATGATACTGAAATGATGGAATATGCTTTGCAAAGTGGTGTGACCGAGTTTTTGCTAAAACCGATATTTCCTATTACATTTAAATTACGTTTGAAAAATATATTAGAGCTGGCATTTTCTTTGGTAATAAATAAAGATTTTAATAAAATTTTACAGCAAAAAGTTGAAGAGACAACTGATGCATTAAAAGAGAGTGAAGAAGAAATTTTAGAAGTTCTTTCTAATGCAGCAGAGTATAAAGATCCTGAAACCGCAAGCCATATTGCAAGGGTGGCATACTACTCTAAACTTATAGCTAAAAAATATGGACTTGATGAAGAGGAGCAAAACATTTTGTTTTATGCTGCTCCTTTACATGATATTGGTAAAATAGGAATTCCTGATAGTATTTTACTGAAACCTGGAAAATTAACAAAAGATGAATTTGAGAAGATGAAAGAGCATTCTAAAATAGGGGCAGGTATCTTATCTTCAAAAAACAATGAGTATATAAAAGCAGGTAGAGTTATTGCACTAACGCATCATGAAAAGTATAATGGGCAAGGCTATCCTGAGGGATTGCAAGCTGAGAATATTCCATTATTTGGTAGGATTGTTGCTATTGCAGATGTCTTTGATGCATTGACTTCTCAAAGACCTTATAAAAAAGCTTGGACCTTTGAAAATGCATTGAATCTACTTATTGAAGAAAAAAATGAATATTTCGATCCACAGCTTGTGGATATTTTTGTCGATGCACAAGAAGAGGTAAAAAAAATTTATATGGAGTTCCAAGAAGAAGTATAAGTACTTTTCTTATTAATTTTTCAAATTTTCTAGTGAAATAAGGAATTCATTTTCTTTTAATGGAAAAAGTTTGAGTAAATATTTTTTATTATTATATAAGATGCTATTTTTATAGGCTTTATGTTCCTTCATTGCTATAATTATATCTGTTATAATCTCCTTGTCTACTTTATCAAATGTTTGAATAAGATTATTGGAACTTTCACCAAAAATTTCTATGAATTTAGAATCACTCCATTTTTTTCTTGAGTTTGCATAAAAAATAGCGTTCGCATAAAATTTATTGAGAAATTGTTTACAGCTGTTTGATGCTTCAATTGTGCATTGAAGATCTCGCTTATTTTGATTTTGTTGCATAACCTGTTCAATTTTAAGTTTGAGTTCTTCAGGTGAAAATGGTTTTTTAAAGTAATCAAGAGCGCCTTGTTTATATGCATTTCGCATTATCTCTATATCTAGGTTACTAGATATAATAAAGATAGGAAGATGAAAATTATTTTCATCTTGTTTTATGTTTTTTAAAATTTCAAGACCATTCATTTCGGGCATTTCCATATCGAGTAGTATCAAGTCTATTTTTTGTGATTGAATTATTTCGAATGTTTCTTCTCCATTTTTTGCTTCAAGTAGTCTGTATCCTGAAGGAGAGAGAATTTTTTTAATCATTCTTCTTATGACTACTGAATCATCTACAATTAAAATTGTATAGTTTGGATTAATCTTTATGTTATAGATAATATTTAAAATATCTTTGAGAATGATTTTTGCATTTTTACCTTTTATAACATAATCTAAAATTCCAAGTCTAAAGAGTTCATCTCTTCTGGAGAGATCATTATCTGATGTGAAAATAACAATTTTTGTCTCTTTTTCAGATTTTTGAAGTTCAAAAATAAGCTCCTCTCCATCTCCATCTGGAAGATGTAAATCCAAAATGATTAAAGTCATGTCATGTTTATTTAAAATCTCTTTTGCATCTGCCAAATTATAACTCTGAAAACATTCATACCCTTCTTCTTGAAGATGTTTTGCTACAGTATTATTTATAACACGAGAATCTTCAACAATGAGAATTTTAAAATTGTTTTTTCCTGTATCAGTTGTAGTTTCTAGACATTGAAACATGAAAAATCCTTATAAGAAGTCCTTAGGATCTGCATCACTAAAGTGTCCCCATGTTAATTTTGCTCCACCTAAAACGTGAAAATGCAAATGTTTTACCTCTTGTCCACCGTTATCTCCTACATTTGTTATCACTCTGTATCCACTTTTATCAATGCCAACTTGCTTAACAAGTTCCTGAATAAATTCAGTCATTCCTGCCATTGTCTCTGGACTTACTTCATTAAAGCTATCTACATGAATTTTTGGAATTGCCAAAAGGTGTGTAGGCGCTTTTGGATTTATATCGTGAAAAGCTAAAAAGTTTTCATTTTCTAGTTCAATATTGGCATTTATCTCTTTGTTTACTATTTTACAAAATAGACACATTCTCTTTCCTTCTTTTTATTTTATTATATCATACCAAAACCTTAATGAAGCTACATATAAATTAATTTCGCTATAATCCAATTAAAATTTTACACTTATGGAGACTCTCAATTGAAAGAGTGGTACGATAAAATAAATGAAACAGATTCTGTTGATGCTTTAGAAGAGATACGCATTGCTTTGTTTGGAAAGAAAGGTGTTTTAGCAGCACAGTTCGCAAAAATGAAAGATGTTCCAAATGAACAAAAAGGAGCATTCGCCAAAGAGTTGAATGCACACAAGCAAAACTTGATGAATGAGTTTTCTGCAAAGAAAATTGTACTGCAAACGCAGGCACTTCAAGAGGCAATGAAAGCAGAGGCAATAGATGTTTCTATGTTTTCAACGAAGAGTGCAGCAGGTGCCTTACATCCTGTAATGGAGACTATGGATAGAATTGTTGAGTATTTTTCATCTATGAATTTTAGTGTCAAAACTGGAAATATTGTAGAAGATGATTTTCATAACTTTGAAGCACTTAATCTTCCAAAATACCATCCAGCGCGTGATATGCAAGATACATTTTACTTTAAAGATGAGATGCTTTTACGTACACACACTTCTCCTGTTCAAATTAGAACGATGCTTGAGAACAAACCGCCTATTCGTATGATAGCACCTGGTGCAGTCTTTCGTCGTGATTATGATTTGACACATACTCCGATGTTTCATCAAGTTGAAGGTCTTTTGGTTGATAAAGAGGGAACAGTCTCTTTTGCAAACTTGAAATTTATTTTAGAAGATTTTTTGAAGTATATGTTCGGTGATGTAGATGTACGCTTTCGTCCATCATTCTTCCCATTTACAGAGCCTTCTGCTGAAGTTGACATCTCTTGTGTATTTTGTAAAGGTGAGGGGTGTAGAGTGTGCTCTCACACTGGTTGGCTTGAAGTTTTGGGATGCGGTATAGTTGATCCTAACGTTTTTGAAGCGGTAAAATACAAAAATGTAAGCGGATACGCATTTGGTTTGGGTGTTGAGCGTTTTGCTATGCTTATTCATCAAATTGGAGATCTTCGTTCACTCTTTGAGGGCGATATTAAATTACTGGAGCAGTTTCAATGATAGTTACAAGAAGTTGGTTAAATGAGTGGATTGATTTAAGTGGTATCTCAACTGAAGATATTGCAAAGACATTTAATTCCATCGGCTTGGAAGTTGATAGAGTGCATGAGTATAGAGTACCAAAAAAGATTGTTTTTGGTAGAGTTTTAGAGTGTGAAAAACATCCTGATGCCGATAAACTGAATGTTTGTAAAGTAGATGTTGGCTCAGGTGTTCGACAAATTGTTTGTGGTGCTGCAAATGTAAGAGCTGGTTTAGATGTAGTAGTAGCAACTGTTGGTGCAGTTATGCCTTCGGGTCTTGCTATTAAGCCGGTAAAACTTCGTGGCATTGCATCTGATGGTATGATATGTTCTGCAGGTGAGATAGGACTTCCTGATCTTGGCAAAGGTATTATGGAACTTGATTCAAGTATTGGTAAGTACGAGCTAGGTCAAGAAGTAAGTGAAAACACTATTTTAAATGATGATTTAATAGAGATTGAATTGACCGCAAATAGAGGAGACTGTCTTAGTATTCGTGGTGTTGCGCGTGATTTGAGCGCTGCGTTTGACAGACCTATAAAAGAGTATGTAGTAACAGACAATGATGAAAAAAGAGGGGTAGGTAGGATTTTAGCGCTTACTCATGAAAACTCTTTATGTGTAAATTTAAGATACAAAGCACTTGATTTAAAAGAGCTTACTCTTCCTATGGTCATAGCCTTAAGATTAGCGCAGATTGAGGAGAAAAGAGATACAGATGTAGAGTCTCTTCTTTATTATGTTACGCAAAGTACAGGTGTGATTTTAAGAGCCTATGCACGAGACTTCTTTACATCCGATAAAGAGAGCGTGGCAAAACTTACTGTAGGTGAAGATGCAAAAGCATTTGCTTGTATTAAATCATCTGCAAATAAAATTGCTTCCATAATCGGTGTGAATCAAAGTGATGATTCTAAAGTAAAAAATGAAAATAGTACACTTTTCTTAGAAGCGAGTTATATTCCACCAGATGTTATCTCTAAAAAAATGGCAGATAATAAAGTAGAAGCTGATGCAATGTTTTACAGAACATCAAGAGGAAGCGAACCTGAATTAGAAGGTGGTCTCTCTTATTGTGTTGATCTAATTGAGAGTTGTTCATCTTCTACTACTTATGGTGGGAGCATTGAACATCTTTACTCTTTTAAAGAAAAAATTGTAAAAGTGACAAAACAAGAGATTGATGCAATAATTGGTGCAAATATTGATAAATCTGTTGTAACAAAAATTATGAAAAATCTTGGTTTTGATACATCAAAATCTTCTACAGATGTTTTTGTTATTCATGTACCGCAATTTAGACATGACATTGTAAATAAACAGGATATTGTTGAAGAGATTGTTCGTATGGTTGGTATTGATAATATTCCCTCTAAACCATTTTTACTTGAAGAAGAAAATAGACTTGAAGATAACTACTTTGAGTATAAAAAGCGTTCTATTTATAGACATCGTGGAGCACAAAGTGGCTTTTTTGAATCCGTACACTTTATTTTTGATGAGAAAAAGGTTTTACAAAAGTATGGTTTTGCAACTACAAAAGAGGAGTTAGAACTTCTTAATCCTATTGTTCAAACACTTGATACCTTGCGTCCAACATTACTAACTGGTCTGCTTAAAGCAGCATCACAAAATGTAAAAAATGGATATGCTGCTGTCTCTCTTTTTGAAATAGGTTCTGTGTTTACTCCTTTACGAGAAGAGTCTTTAAACGCAGCCTTTTTAATGAGTGGTAATAAAGAGCATGAAAGTCTAACAAATGGTGGTAAACCTGCAGAAGTTGATTTTGCATACTTTACGCAAAAAATAGCAGATGTTGTTGGTGATGTAGAATTAAAAGAGTATAAAACTATGCATAACCTCTCACACACATATCAAACAGCACAAGTGTTGCAAAATGGTGTGGTACTTGGAGAGTTGTTCCGTGTGCATCCTGAAGTAGAAAAAGAGTATGGCTTACAAAGTACATTTTTATGTGAATTAGATTTTTCTAAACTATCTTATGGCTTGAAAATTGCGAAAAAAACATCAAAATATCAAGCATCTTTTAGAGATTTGAGCCTTTTGATGCCAAAAGATATGTCGTACGAAAAAGTAAAAAATTTAATTCAAGCAAGTGAAATCCCAAATCTTATCCGTTTTTATCCTGTAGATAGATATACAGATGAGACACTTGGAGATACTATGAGTCTTAGTCTGCGTTTTGTGCTACAATCGTATGAAAAAACACTTGAAGAAGAAGATATTACAGCCGTAATGGATAAAATTTTAGAAGAGTTAAATAAAGAACTTGGAATTGGTTTAAGATAATGAAAAGTGTAGTTGTATCACCTGCAAAGAAATTTTCTGTAAAAATTGCTAATATAGCATCAGATAAATCTATATCACATAGAAGTGTAATGTTTGCAATGCTTGCAGATGGTGTGAGCGAAATAGAGAATTTTTTACGCGCAGAAGATACGCTTAACTCTTTAGAAATTGTAAAAAATCTTGGTACAAAAGTTGAAGATGATGGCAAAATCATTAAAATTACATCAGATGGAATAAAAGAACCTTTTGAAATTTTAGATTGTGGTAATTCAGGAACAGGTATTCGTCTCTTTTGTGGTCTCTTAAGTTCGGCAGATGGACACTTTGTGCTTACTGGTGATAAATATCTTCGTCGTCGTCCTATGAGGCGAGTTACTGAACCTCTTAGAAGTATTGGTGCAAAAATTGATGGACGAGAAGATGGAAATCTTGCACCAATTTCTATTCGTGGTGCATCGTTAAAAGCATTTAAGTATGAGAGTAAAATAGCTTCTGCACAAGTAAAATCTTGTATGATTCTTGCTGCCTTAAACGCAGATGGTGTCTGTCAATACCATGAGCCTGAACTCTCTCGTGACCATACTGAGAGAATGCTTCAAGGTATGGGTGCTACACTTGAAGTTGAAGGTCTTACAACTACCATAGAACCTCTTAAAAAGTTACTTTCCCCTTTGAAAATTAGAGTTCCAGCTGATCCTTCATCTGCATTCTTCTTTGCTGTTGCTGCTGCTATTACTCCTGATTCTGATGTTGTTTTAGAGGGTGTTACACTCAATCCTACTCGTATTGAAGCCTTTAAAGCATTAGAGAGAATGGGTGCAAATATTAGCTATGAGCTTAGTGACAATAAATATGAACCAGTTGGTAACATTTATGTAAAATATGCACCTCTGCATGCAATTGTAGTAGAAAATAATATTTCATGGCTTATTGATGAACTTCCTGCACTAAGTATTGCCATGGCTTGTGCAGATGGTGAAAGTATAGTAAAAAATGCAAAAGAGTTACGAGTAAAAGAGAGTGATAGAATCTCAACTGTAGTTATGGGTTTACGTGCTTGTTCTATTGAGGTAGATGAGTATGAAGATGGATATAAAATTAGTGGTGGTACTTTAAGTAAAGCGACTGTAGATAGTGATGGTGACCATCGAATAGCTATGAGTTTTATTATTGCAGGCTTGCGATGTGGTATGGAAGTGAGTGATTTAGAGTGTATAAATACCTCTTTTCCAAACTTTTTTGAGTTGTTACAACAACTCACCTATGTAAAATTTAAAAATTAAGTGAAAAATTTCTCTCACCGTTAGGTGTAGCTTTACAGAAAATAATTTAGTTATTTTCTGCATCGTCCTTTAGGCCAGAAGTGAGAGGAATTTACAAAGGAATTACTTCCTTTGTGAAGGAGACAGATATCGTGAAAATTGAACTTGCAGAAAATTATGGATTTTGTTTTGGTGTGAAGCGTGCTATTAAAATAGCAGAAGAGAATACAAACGCAGCGACTTATGGACCACTTATTCATAACTCTAAAGAGATACAGAGACTTGATAAAGATTTTAAAGTTGGACTTGTAGAAGATTTCACTACCTTTAAGTCTGGTGATAAAGCCATTGTTCGTACACATGGAATAGTTAAAGAGGAGTTGGCAGCTCTTAAAAGCAGCGGCGTAGATGTAGTTGATGCAACTTGTCCTTTTGTGACAAAACCACAAGAGATTGCTCAGGAGATGAGTGAAAAAGGCTACAGTGTAGTAATTTTTGGAGATGAAAAACATCCAGAGATTAAGGGAGTAAAATCTTATGCAACGCACGGTGCAATTGTTGTTAGTTCTGTTGATGATGTAAAAGATATTAAACTTCATGAACGTGTGGCGCTCATCGCACAAACAACACGAAAAGTAGAAGATTATATGTCTATAGCAAATTATCTTATTCCTAGACATAAAGAGGTGAGAATATTTAATACTATATGTAATGCAACTTTTGAAAATCAAGAAGCCATTCGTAAGCTTGCCAAAAAAGCAGACGTTATGATTGTTATTGGTGGAAAAAATTCATCAAATACCAAACAGCTTTTTAGCATTTCAAAAGAGAACTGTAGTGAGAGTTATCATATTGAAGATGAGACGGAGATAGAGAGTGAATGGTTCAAAAATAAAGCACTTTGTGGTATAAGTGCCGGTGCTTCTACTCCTGATTGGATTATTCAAAACGTTATAAATAGTATAAAAAATAGTATTGTGTAGTTCTCTCACACAATACTATTCCCCCTTTTTCAGCTTTTTTTCATATTTCTCTTTCAATTTAATACCAATATAATTAAATATTAGATATAATCACGACAATTTTTATGTAACAGAGGATAGGTAATGGCGTTCGATAACGAATCATTTGAAGAAGAAGAAAATTTTGCAGAGATGTTTGCTGCAAGTGAAAAACAACAGGAAAAAAGTCGCACAGTAGAAGGTGAGATAGTAGAGATACAAGCTGATGACAATAGAGCATTGGTAGGTGTAGGTGATAAACTTGAAGGTATTTTAAGCCTTGATGAAATCCGTGATGAAAATGGTGAACTTAAGTTTACTACTGGTGATAAAATCAAAGTGCTAGTTATGGGATACTACAATGAGCGTCCTAAAATTTCACACAAAAAAGTTTTAGAGCAAGAAAAAACTATTGAGTTTATTGATGCAAACAAAGATGATTTTGAAGATTTAGTGGTTGAAGGTATTATTACTAAGAAAAATCGTGGTGGTTATGTAGTAGAAGCTGATACAGTTTCATTTTTCATGCCTCGTTCATTAGCTGCGTTTAAAGATACAGACGATGTAGTTGGTCGTAAAATCAAAGCACAAGTTATTAAAATTGATCCAGAAGAAAACTCAATTATTCTTTCTCGTCGTAAACTTTTTAACGAAGAACGTAAAAAGAAAAAAGAGATCATCGATCAACTTATGGCAGAAGATGTTATTGTTGAAGGTGTTATCAAAAAAATCACTAGCTACGGAATGTTTGTAGATGTTGGTGGTGTTGATGGTCTTGTTCACTATAATGAAATCTCTTATAAAGGGCCGGTTAATCCGTCTAAACTTTATAATGAAGGTGATGTAGTAACTGTAAAAGCTATCTCTTATGATAAAGATAAACGTCACTTATCTCTTTCTATTAAAGCTGTACAACCAGACCCATGGGCTGAAGTTGAATCAGAACTTGATGAAGGAGATACAATTACTGTAACTGTCTCTAATGTAGAAGCGTATGGTGCATTTGTTGATCTTGGAAATGATATTGAAGGTTTCTTACATATTTCTGAAATTACTTGGAATAAAAATGTAAAAAATCCAGGAGATTACTTAGAAGTAGGTCAAGAGATTGATGTTGAAGTTATTGAAATTAATTCAAAAACTCATAAACTTCGCGTATCTTTAAAAAGATTACTTCCAAAACCATTTGATGAGTTCTTGAAAAACTATAGAGAAGGTGATGTTGTAACTGGTACTGTTACTTCTTTAACTGATTTTGGTGCTTTTGTTCGTATTGATGGTGTTGAAGGTCTTTTACATAATCAAGACATCTCTTGGGATAAAAATACAAAGGCAAGAGAAGTATTAAAATCTGGAGAGGAAGTTGAAGTTAAAATTGCTAAAATCAATGCAGAAGATCAAAAAATCTCATTGAACCGCAAAACTTTACTTGAATCACCAATAGATAAATTTGCTACTACTCATAAAGTAAATGATGTAGTAACTGGAACTATTCGTGATATTAAAGATTTTGGTGTATTTGTTTCACTTGAAGATGGTGTTGATGCACTGATCCGTGATGAAGATTTAACTCCATTAAATAAAGAAGAATTAGAAATAGGTCAAGAGATAGAAGCTGCAATTGCAAACATTGACACTCGCCGTGACCGTATCCGTTTATCTGTTAAAAAATTGGACTACATTAAAAATCAAGCGATGCTTGAAGAAATAAATGATAACGAATCACACTCTTTAGGTGATTTAATTAAAGATAAATTGAATAAATAAGTAATTTATTTTAATGCAAAAGTTGATAAAATGGCTTGCTCCTATTGTTGCAATAGGTGTCGCCATTTTTCTAACTTACTTTTTGATTTCAATCAACTCACAAACGGTTCTTTCAGATAATGAGCCTCTTGGATTTCAAGACAAAGTAAAACAAGAAAAAATAGAAAAAAGTTGGCTAAACCATTTTTCTAAAACTAAAAAATTGGGTTATTCTTATCCTGTAAACGAAATCTATCTTAAAATGGATTTAGATGAAAAAATAACTAAAACTATTACCTATAAACTATCTGCAAATATTCAAGATCCGTACCAACTGTTTTGTTTAAAAGAAGAACTGGCACGATATAAGTTGAAATATTTTTTAAAAAAAGATAAACTAGGTGTATATTTACTTATTTATTCGCAAAATGTTAATAAATTAAATGATTTAGTAAAAGTACTAAAAGATTACAAAATAAATGCTCGAATTGAGCACTATAAAGAGGATTATTAAATGCAAAAATATACTGTAGTAGTTTGTGACCATATACATCAAGCAGGTTTAGATATGCTTGAAAATGATGAAAACATTAACTTTGTTATGGCAGCAGATGTAGATAAAAAAGAGTTAGTTGAAAAAATTATTCCAACTGCTGATGTGGCAATTACAAGAAGTTCAACAGATGTTGATGACTTTTTTATAGAACATGCAACAAATATGAAAGCTATTGTTCGTGCAGGTGTTGGTGTAGATAATGTAAATATTCCTGAGTGTTCTAAAAAAGGTATTATTGTTATGAATGTACCTACGGCAAACACAATTGCTGCAGTTGAGCTTACTATGACACATATGCTTTCATGTATGCGTATGTTTCCATACTCTCATGATCATTTAAAAAATCAAAGAATTTGGAAGCGTGAGAAGTGGTATGGTTATGAGCTCAAGGGCAAAAAACTTGGTATTATTGGATTTGGTAATATCGGTTCTCGTGTTGCAAAACGTGCAAAAGCATTTGAAATGGATATTGTTGCGTTTGACCCATATATTAATCCTTCAAAAGTTACTGATCTTGATATGACATATACAAAAAATTTCGATGATATTTTAGCATGTGATGTAATTACAATTCATACTCCTAAAAATAAAGAGACAATTGGAATTATAGATAAAGAAGAGATTGCTAAAATGAAAGATGGTGTTGTTTTAGTAAACTGTGCAAGAGGTGATTTGTATAATGAAGACGCACTTTATGATGGTCTAAAATCTGGAAAAATTCGTTTTGCTGGAATTGATGTTTTTGGAAAAGAGCCTGCTATTAATAACAAACTTCTTGATTTAGATAACATTGTTGTCTCTCCTCACCTTGGAGCGAATACTTATGAATCTCAATACAACATTGGTACACAAGCAGCAGGAAATGCAATTGCTGCTGCAAAAGGAATTGCATATCCAAACGCAATGAATTTACCAATTGATGAGTCTAAAATACCTGCATTTGTAAAACCATTTTTAGAAATGGGACAAAAAATAGGATTTTTAGAATCTCAAATAAACAAGTCTAAAATTGTTTCTATTAAAGTGAAAGGGCAGGGAGAAATAGGAAAGTATGTTGATTCTCTTGCAACATTTGTAACTGTTGGTGCTATGAGTCACTCTAATGAATCAATTAACTATGTAAATGCGGACTTTATTGCAAAAGAGAGCGGTATTGAAGTAGAGAGCGTAAATCTTGGAGATTCTGAGGTTTATAAAAATCTTATTACTATAAAACTTACTACAAATGAGGGTACAACATCTATTTCTGCTACAATTTTAGAAGATGGCTTGCAACGTGTTGTTTCTATTGATGGCTTTGATAATGAAGTAGCACTTAAAGGTGATATGATTCTCTTTAAAAATAGTGATGTTCCCGGTGTAATTGGGAGTGTAGGAACTATTCTTGCAAACCATAATGTAAATATTGCAGATTTTTCATTAGCTAGAAATGAGAGCAAAGAAGCTCTTGCTGTCATTCTTGTTGATAATGCAGTAAATGATACTGCTCTTAGTGAATTAGCAGCACTAGAGGCTTGTAACAGCGTTAATTACGCACGTTTCTAGAATCTTTCCAAACTTTTTTACACAGACCTTTTTTTAAGGTCTGTATTTTCCTCTTTTTACCTCTTTTTTCCTTATCCATTTATCTTAAACGCAGTGTTATATCATCTATCTAAACGTAGTGAGTTCTTGTGGATGTAATATTAGTTTTTTGTAAAAAGAGTAGATGAAAAAAGTAGGAGAGGGAAAAAGTATTAGGAGTTAGATTTACAGAATATACTATCTGTAAATCTAGATAGAAGAGACCTAAACAGGCTCTTCTACCGATACAGCTTTTTTCTCATGAAAGTGAAAGTGAGTTTCTAAATCTATCATATATAATAGTACAGGAACAACAACTAGTGAAGATATAACAGCTACAATGGTTCCAAAAATTAAGGCAACGCCTAGCCCACCAAATACAGCATCACTAGCAAGTAGTGTTGAAGCTAGCATAATTGCAACTGCAGTTAAGAAAATAGGTTTTGCGCGTGTTGCACTTGCGTAAGCGATAGCTTCTGCTTTATGCATACCTTTTTCATCCATAAGAGATTTTGTAAAGTCAATAAGTAGTAATGAGTTACGAGAACTAATACCAATAAGGGCAATAAAACCAATTAGTGATGTGGCTGTTAGAAAAAATGTATCTGTTGTAAAGAGATTCATTATCCAGTGACCAAAAATTACACCAATTATAGATAAAAATGAACCAAGCAGGATGATACCGCTTAAAGTATAGCTTTTATAGTAGATAACCATAAGTAAGAATATAAGTATTAACGCAGCAATAAATGCAGCACCTAGATCTCTAAATGTATCAAGAGTTACTTTCATCTCTCCATCCCATTTTAGTTTATATGCATCACCTGTTTTTTTATCTTTTAATGATAAATCAAAAAGACCTGTTTTAGTAATATCATATTCACTAGTAAAAGTTTTTAAGATTTTATCTCTTGCTTGAATGAGTGGATAGACTTGCGAAACCATATCAGTTTCTGCCATAACATTAGTCATTTGATGTAAATCTTTACTCATTATTTTAGGATGAGATTTTGTTGGAATGATTGTTACAAGTTCTGTAACAGGAATCATCATACCTCTTTTATTCATAAGTTTGAGAGATGTTAATTTTGCTCTTACTGAGTTTAAATCTTTTCTAGTAAATCTTTTTGACGTCGGTGAGAGTGTTAAAAATAGAGGAATCTGCTCATTGTATTTTGCTGAATTTTTTACAGCTACATCCATACCTTCAAAGGCAAGATAAATAATATTGTTGAGCTGTTTTACAGAAATTCCAGATTTTGATGCTTTTGTTGTATTAATTTTTAAATCAAAAGTAGAGTATATCTCATCTTCCATAGTATCAATATCTACGAGACCTTTTGTAGATTTAAAAACTTTTTCAACTTTTCCTGCTAATTTTCTTATGCCTTGTGCATTGTCACCATAAATTTCTGCAACGATAGCTGAAAGAGTTGGAGGACCTGCTGGTGGTTCTACAAATGAAATATGTGTATTTGGATAGAGCTTTTCACATGCATTTTGAATGACAGGACGCATTCTTTGAACCATCATATATGAAGGTTCTTCTCTTTCATGTTTTTTCGTAAGATTTAAAACAATCTCCGCTACATTTTCAGAATTCTTAAATTGGCTTCCCTTAATAAGACCAGCAAAATCAAGTGGTGAGCCCATCCCTAAAAACACTTCTGTATTAAGAACTTCTTTTTCTTGCACTACATAACGGCTAACACACTCAGTAACTTTTTTTGTCTGCTCAACAGAGTCTCCATTAGCAAGTGTTACATAAATGTTGAATGTATCGTTGTTTTTACCAGGGAGCATTTTTACTTTTACTATTTCTGTTGGAGCAATCATAAGGATAGATACTATAAAGGCAACAAGCGTACCAAAAAGAATAAGTCTTCTTTTTGCCTTGCTCTGTATGCCCTCACGCACAAGGTTTTCAAATTTTTTAAACATTAATGTTCTCCTTTAGTAAGGTCGGGACGTTTGAGTATTCTTACTGCTAGGTAAGGGGTAAAAATATAGGCGATAAAAAGTGAAGCAATAAGTGCTACAGGTACATTCTCCGGAATTGGTTTCATAAATTGACCCATCATTCCTCCAACAAATGCCATAGGAACCATTGTCATAATGATTGCTAAAGTAGCAATATTTGTTGGTGCACCAATTTCATCTGTTGCCTTAATCATAAGCTCATCATCACTAAGATGTGCTGATTCAACAGAATGGTAATGTCTATGAATGTTTTCGATAACAATAATAGCTGCATCTACTAGTAGTCCAAGTGCAAGTAAAAATGCAAAGAGCGTAATTCTATTGATTGTCTGCCCACTTAAATATGCTATAAAAAGAGTGACTGCTAAAATAGCCGGAACAGTAAAAGTAACAATAATTGATTCTCTCCATCCAAGTACAAAAATAAGTAAAATAGCGATAATTACAATTGAGAGAACAAGATGCATAACAAGTTCATTTACGGCATCATCAGCTCTTACTCCATCATTTCTAGTAATGACATAGTTAATGCCATTTTTCTTTAAAAGATCTTTATATTGTTCAAGATTTTTTTCGACTTCATTAGCAATATTTACTGCATTTGTACCTTGCAGTTTTGATACTGTTAATGTAACTTGCTTGTCAAATTTTGAAAATTTATTTTTGCCCTCTCTTTTTGCAATGAGTGCTGATTTGAAGTTTTGAATATCATAAGAGTCTTTAATTTTTGCCACTTGTTTGAGATATATTGGAGAACCCATATACTGTGCTACTATAATGTTTCCAACGTCTTTTGCACTTTCAATAGCATTTTCAACCCCAACCATAACTATCTTATTATCTTTTGTTCTATTCTTTACTGCTGGTACATTATATGCCAGTGCTTGAACAGCTTGCATAATTTGTCCCATAGAAAGGTTGTATCCAGAGAGTTTATTGAGGTCAACTTCTATGTTAAATTGATGTTTATGTCCACCTTTTATGGCTGTTACGGCAACATTGTCAAGAGCATTTATTTTTTGTTGAATCTTTTTTACTTTGTCATAAAGTTCTGTTTGATTTAGCATTCCATTAGAATAAAATGCAACACTCAAGATAGGAATATCAATATCAATATCTAGTGGTTTGATAATAGGATTTCTAGCTCCCTTAGGAAACATATCTGAATTTTGCATAATTTTGTCATAAACTTTTAGGTTAGAAGCTTCTTTCTTTTGACCAATAAAAAATGCTGCGTTTACTACACCAACATTATCCATAGCAGTACCATAAATATGTTCAACCCCTTTAATCTCTTTAAGTTTTCTCTCCAAAGGTTGTACAATGATTTTTTCTACCTCTTTTGCACTTGCACCAGGAAGGGCAACAATAACAGTTGATCCACTGACAACCATTTGAGGATTCTCTTCTCGAGGCATAATTTCAAGAGAGAGGTATCCAAGTACCAATAAAAATATTCCTAAAACGATTGTTAAAGGATTTCGGAGAAAGGTCTTGGCTAGTTTTCCTGCCGAGTCACCAGGTTCATAAATTTTATGATGTTTCATATTTACTTTCCTTAGTTTATAGATACTGTTGCATACATACCTGGATACACAGAATGATGGTGTGATTTAAAAGATATTTTTACTTTAAATGTATGTGTCATTGGATTTGAATTTGGAATAATTGCAGTGACTTTTCCAATCTCTTTGATATGTTGCGATGGAATATTTATAATAACTTTTTTACCAGGTTTAATTGTATTCAAATCACTTTCTGCAACTTCAACTAATACCTTTAAATCACTTAGATCAGAAAGAATAACAGCTGGCATACCTGGCATTGCCATCTCACCTACGCGAACATTAACTTTGATTACAACACCCTTATTTGGAGCAGTAACATTTAGGTATTTATATTGATTTTTTACCTCTTTTAATCTCTCTTTTGCTTGTTGAACTTGTTTCTGAGAAATTGCAACTAAATCACGAAGGTTCTTAGCCGCAAGTGCAAGATTCTCTACTTCATATCTAGAAACCATATCTTTAGCAAGTAGTCTTTTATTTCGCTCAAGATTCAATTTTACATTTGTAAATTGGTTTTGATACATTTGCAGAGAGAGTTGCGCTTGAGAAATTGCAAGTTCTACTTGTGATTTTGCTGCATCTATCTCTTTTGAATCAATACTGTAAAGAAGTTGCCCTCTTTTAACAGAATCACCTTCTGAAACGTTTACTCGTGTTACAAAGCCCATAAAGCGACTCGTAATCATCTTTTTGTTATCAGAAATAACTGTTCCAGAAAGAGTTAGTGTCTCTGCGATAAGTGAAGCACTCAGTGCCAGTAGTATTAGTAGTTTTTTCATTCTAGTTTTCTCCGTTTGCTAATTTTTCTAAAGCAAAAACTGCTTCTGTGCGTTTGTTTTTTGCTTGTTGTAGTTGTAAAATTTTCTCTATTTGAAGAGATTGTTTGATAATGACATCACTCATAGAGACAAGTTTTTCTTTATATCTGTATTCGTAGTTTTCATAAATTGCGTTTGCCAGTGCAAGCTCTTTTTCAAGTGAAGCTATTTCAACATTTATACTTTTTATTTTTGTTCTTATTTTTGCAAGTTTAAGTGCTATACCTTCTTTTGCTAGCTCTACTTGAGAACTCATTTTGAGGCGATCTAGTTTTGCTTTTTCTAGTTTAGAGTTATCAGTTCCACCATTAAAAAGGTTCCATGTAAGTCTTGCACCTATTGTATAGGCTTTATGATCACTTGCATTACCTAAGAAAGTATTGTCTGCAGTTGAAACTTCTCCAAATGCACCAACAGTGGGATAAAATGCACCCTCTGCTGCGCCTTGCATTGATTTTCTTATTGCAAGACCTGTTGTCGCTTTTTTAATGTCTAAGTTAGTTTTTAAAATTTGGGCATCTGTATAAACAGGCATTGGAACATCTGTTTTAGGTGTCTTAATTTCAGTTACTTTTTTATTGAGTAAAAAGCTGATGTATTGTAAAAGTAGTTCTTTATTTGCCTTCATTTGTACTAAAAGTCTTGTAACATTTCCTTTTTTTGCTTGTACTTCTAAAAGGTCAACTTTTTTTGCATACCCGACTTCTATCATTGTTTTTGTAGTGTTCTCTAAAATATTAATATTATTCATTACTATATTTAAGTGGGCTATAGATGTGTCGAGTAGTGCTACATCGTAGTAGCTTTTTCTTAGTTGGTATATCTTTTCATTGACGATTTTATCTTTTTCAAGCTTTTTCATTTTAGACATCTCTTTCATAATGTCTTTATAGCTTGAAATTGCAAAGCCTGTAAAGAGAGGCAGTTCGTATTTTAGTTTACTTTGAAAGAGGTTTCTATATCCTGGATAGTTTAAATCTTTTGGAGCTACAGATAAAATATTTGGGTTAGTACCATCAAATTCACTAAATCCAAAGTCCCCAAATGTTGCCTCTCGTGAAGTAAGCTTAAATCCAAAAACATTGAGGGCATCGTTTGAACGAGCTACATCTTGTTGAAATGTAAGTTTCCCCCAGTTCATTCCCGCCGCTGTACCTTCATTTGCCTTTGCAGCTTCTACGTCTATTTTTGCCGCTTTTATTTCCAAGTTCTGTGACTTGAGTATCTCTAAGGCTTCATCAAGAGAAAGGCCATTTTCTGTACTTGTTAAATCATCATTGGTGAGCCTGTATT
>NZ_JALXBK010000091.1 GCF_026991475.1 Sulfurimonas sp.
GCACGAGATGATTTATTTGAAAAAGTGGCTTTCTCATAATTTTTTAAAGCCTCTTTATATTTTCCCTGCTTGTATAGAGAATTTCCAGCATTGTAGTACCCTTCGTCATTTTTTGCACTTTTTGCGTAAGCATCATAGTATTTTGCACTTTTAGCAAAATCTTTATGCTCATATGCCTGCTTTGCCTCTTTTAAATCCATAAAATCAAGCACACCTGCGTTTGAATTTGAAGGATGTAGTAAAAATAGAGCTAACATAAACGCAGCAGGAATCTCTACTTTTACTCTTTTACTTATAGAAGATGTTGCAATTAGTAAAAGCAGTAAAGCCAATCCTAAAGGATAATAAAAGAGTTGTATATACTTCTCAATCTCTTGAGATTTTCGCTCTTTTTTCTTCACACTACTCTCTATCTCTTTAAGCATTGCTTTTACATCCTTATCTGAATTGACATTGGTAATATAGACACCACCTGTTTTTATTGCTAGATTAGCAATATTTTCATTAAGTTTAGAGATGATAATTTTGCCATTTTGTTTAATAAATGCACCATTTTTCATCTTTATTGGCGCACCCTGCTTTGTTCCCATTCCAAGAACAAAAACTACTATTCCTTTCTTTTTTGCATAAGCAATCTCTTTGGAATAATCATGGCTATCACCACCATCACTTAAAAGCAGTATGTATTTTTTAGCATCATTTTTTATACTTTTGTTCACCACCTGCAGCATTGACATTAGGTTTGTACCCTGCTCTGTTATGGATGTTGTATCAAGTTTTGAGAGTAAAAACCTTACAGCATCATGGTCAAAACTAAGCGGTGAAACAAGATAAGAGTTTTTTGCAAACGCAATAACTCCGATTCTCTCATTTGGTGCTAAACGTAGTAATTCTAAAGCTTTTTGTTTTGCTAGTTTTAGACGGTTTGGATAGACATCAGTCGCTAACATTGAGTCAGAAATATCTAAAGCTATCATAATATCTGCACTTTTTTCTTGTACTTCTACTTTTCCATCTTTAATAACAGGAGAAGCCAGTGCAACTATGATTAAAATCGATATAAGAAAAAAGAGTATATTTCTAACTTTAAGTGGCAGACTATTGGATGAAACTCGTAATTTACTTATAACCTCAGCTGAAAAAAAGTTTGCTTCTGGCTCTTTTTGTGTAAGTAAAAGTCCAAACAGTATAAAAATAATCGGCAACATATAGTATAAAAATTCTGGATGTAAAAATGTCATCTCTGTGCTCCTCTTCTGTTTCTCAAATAGACATACAACAAGAGTGATATAAGCCCAATAAAGAGTGGATAAAAATAAAAATAGTGCAGATATGAAAATGTTTCATTTTTTATTTCTACTTTTTCAAGCTTGTTTATTTTTTTATATATCTCTTGTAGTTGTGTTGCGTTTGATGCACCAAAAGCAACGCCATCCGTCTCTTTTGCTATTTTCATAAGCACTGCACGGTTGTATCCATTTGGCGCACCTATTCCAATAGGGTAAACTTTAACACCCTCTTTCTTTGCCATATCTATGGCTACATCAAGAGGAATTTTATCTACTCCAGCAGTAGAATAGCCATCTGTAAGTAAAATCGCTACTTTTGATTTTGATTTACTCATTTTTAGTAAATTCACACCCTGTGCCAAGGCTTCATATAGAGCCGTATATTGCCCTGCCATTCCTACTTGTAGCTGAGAAACTATACGTGAGAGTATATTTCTATCGTAAGTTAATGGAGATGCAACAAAAGAGTATGCTCCAAAAACAACTAAGCCTAAATTATCATTTTTTCGTTTTTTTATAAAATCTTTTACTACTGATTTAACCACATCAAATTTACTTGCTGCCAAATTTGAAGGATCAAAACCCCTCTCATTCATAGAACCAGACGAATCTAAAATCAACGCTATTTCATGCCCATGTTTAGGTTTAAGCTGATATGGTTCATCTTTTACAGGAGACATCAATGCGAGTATTAGCATCACAATAGCAGTCCATTTTAGTAAAAAGAGTAGCTTTGACGCGGATGCTGTATTTTGCATAAATGTTGCAGTATGTGGAAAATATATAGATGGCATCTTCATTTTACAAAAAATAGCACATGCTACAAACAAAAAGATGAGTAAAAACAGTATAGGGAATTCAAAATAAATTCCATTAAACATCTATCATTCCTTCAAACAGTTCAATATAGTGAATAGTATCTCCATCAAAATCTTTTACATCTTTTTTATATTTATATTGTTCAAGGTGCTCAAGCATATTTTCATACGCTCTTTTATGACGTTCACTATCATCTTTAAAAGTTTCGCCATAGTGCGTAATCTCATACGCTGCTTTTTTAGGATTTTTATAATTTACTTTTTTCAATAATCTATAATGTTCTGCTCTAATATTAAATTTTTTTCTATTTCTAATCCATCGATATGCTAAATAGAGAACGCCAAGAAGTAAAACTATTACTACTGTAACTATTGCCAAAAAGTAGTAAAAAGAGTAGTCTTGTATCTCTAAAAGCGGCTTTATATCGTGAAGAGGTATTGCTGTGTGTTGCATATTTTGCATCTATCTTCCCTCAAATAATCTTCTTAAACCCACGCTTACATTTTCATCTGTATAAATCTTACTAAATCGTATTTGATGTTTTCTAAATGTTGCATAGAGTTCTCTGTCATGTATTAACACTTTTTTTGCATAATCTTTTACCGTTTGTGCGTTAAAATCACCTTCAAGCACACTCCCTGATTCAGGGTCAACTAAAGAGCTAAACCCCATCTCAGGAGGATGTTCTTCAAGTCTATCTCTTACAATAACAGCAACAACTTCATGTTTTCTTGCCAGCAGTTTAAAATCAGGTACTTCAAAAAAATCACCAACTATAATGATGAGTGACTTGCGTTTAAGCCTTTTAAAAAGTGTATTTGCCATAGCTTTATAATCTGCTTTATGGTTAAGCGGCTCAAATTCCAATATTTCTTGCACATTTTTATGCACTTGATGGAGCTTTTTACTCGGTTTTAGATGCGAATACATCTGCTCAGCAAAAATATATGAGCTAAGCAAATCGCCATTTTTAATAGTAGAAAAACTAAGCAGTGCGTTAACCTCAGCAATAACATCTTGCTTAAAACGCTTTGAACCAAAGTAAACACTTCCATTTAACATAGAAGCGACAACCACATTCAACTCACGCTCTTCACGAAATATTTTAATATATGGCTTTTTTAACTTTGCAGTAATATTCCAATCAATATGACGAATATCATCGCCAGGCATATACTCACGAAGTTCTATAAAGTCGTAGCCCTCACCCTGAAAAATAGAAGGATTATTCCCTACCATCTCACTAAAAACTTGACGACGGGCTCGAACAAGTATTTTTTGTAATTTGCTCAATTTTGCAACCTTACGGGATTGATACGGTTTCAATCACTTTTTGAATGATACTGTCTGCTGTAATTCCCTCAGCTTCTGCCTCATATGTTAGTACAAGACGGTGGCGCATAAGTTCTTTTACAATATAAGCAACATCTACAGGTGTTACAAAATCTTTTCCACGCATAAATGCCATAGCTTTTACTGCTTTAAACATATCTATACTTACACGAGGAGAAGCTCCAAATTGAATGTACTCTTTTACTTCATCAAGTCCGTACTGCTCTGGATGTCTTGTTGCATTAACAAGCTCTATCATATACTCTTCGACTTCGGCATCAACATGAATCTCTCTTACAGCCTTTTTTAACTCTTCAAGTTGGGCTGCGTTTAGCACTGCGTTTATAGTCTCAAACTTACCACTAGATATGCGTCTTGCAATCTCAAGCTCTTCTTCTTTTGTATTGTAACCTACGACAAGCTTTAACATAAAACGGTCAAGCTGTGCTTCTGGGAGTTGGTAGACACCCTCTTGTTCTACTGGATTTTGCGTAGCCATAACAAAAAATGGAAGGTCTATTTTAAATGTTGTATCGCCAATTGTCACCTGCTTTTCCTGCATTACTTCAAGCAATGCTGATTGCACTTTTGCTGGTGCACGGTTAATCTCATCTGCAAGTAAAAGATTTGTAAAAATAGGACCTTTTTTGATTTTAAACTGATTTGTTTGAGGATCATAAATCTCTGCACCCAAAATATCTGATGGCAAAAGATCGGGTGTAAATTGTGCACGTTTAAAGTGTAAACCAAGTGCTTTTGAAAGAGCATTTACTGTTGTTGTTTTTGCAAGCCCAGGGACACCCTCAATGAGAATATGCCCTTCACACAATAGTGCAATAAGCAAATAATCAACCATTTTTTCCTGACCAACAACAACCTTTGCTACTTCTTTTTTAACTTCTTTAATTTTATTAATCATATTTTATTTACCTCTCTTTTTATACTTATTAATTATATTGTAAGTATATTCTTTGGAAGTAAACAGTTAATAAATATTTAAGTTTAATATTTTAAAGATCCCCTCTTTTTCTATCTCTGCATTTAATTTTTTTACGAGATCTTGTAGTGCTACACTATAACCTTGTGAAGATTGACCATCAATATGTATGAGATTTGTGGCTATCACTCTATTTTTATAATCTTTTGTAGTAAAACTTATCTCCATTCTAGCAATGCTAAAACCGTATGCCCTAACTTTTACTATTTTTGCGTTTAGAAATACAGAAAAATGATAAGCATCCCTCCTCTTACTAATTTGAAACTTCTGCTTTGTTATTCCAGATGTAAGAGCTGGAATAAAGCGTTGTGAGGATGGTTCTGCGTTTACAAAAAATGTAATTTTATTTAAAAGTAAATTGTACTCTTGCTGTAAATGATTGCGTTTACTCACATAACTTGTAGTATCAAAACTCTTATTTAAAACCTTCATCACGGAGAGTCTGTTTTGCATATCTTTCAGAGACTCAAGAGAGTTATGGTAAAAAGCTAATTGCCTAAGCGGATTTTCATTTTTCACAGCCTTCTCTTGGGAGTAAATAAGCATAAACTGCTGATCAAGAGCATCTTTAAGCCCTCTAAAAAGAGATTTTTTATTTGCTCCTATCAAAACTGCAAAACGCTTAAACCCCATTTGCTCTGCATTTAAAAGTTCATAGTTTGTAATGCGTATTTTCTTTACTTCACTCTGAGTTTGATTGATGTAAGTAGCATCAGAACTATTTACACGCCCCTCTTTCACAACTGTTTTAGCATTAAATGTTGAAGAGATGGAGACACTTAAAGTTGAAGCTAAAAGTGAGAGAGCATTATTTATAGCCTCTTTTTTGCTCCTACCCTCACCCACTGCATAGAGTTCACTACCACTCGAGCGAGGAGGATTTTCATACCAACTTGGTAAACTTTTTTGCGCTATTTCTACTCTTTTTGCACTACTGCAAGCTGTAAAACCCACTCCAAGCAACACTACCAATATAATCCATACAATTCTCATCTATTTAACTGCTCCATCGTTTTCTTGCGTTTTGCTATTAAAGAGTTTATTCGCAACACTGCCGCACTAATTTCATCCACAGGTTCTATCATCAAGTTATCTGCATCACCATAGTACTCTTTTGCCTCTTTGTACTTACCCTGTGCTTCTTTTATAACGCCCAAATCGTAAAAAGGCACATAACTTTTAGAACCTGTCGAGTCTATTAAACGCATAAGCAGTTTCTCAGCCTTATCATAGCGTCCTTGTTCTATATACTTCAGTGCATTTTTCAACAAACGCTCCTGCATATCAGTATAATCCAAATCGGGATCATCCAAAAGCGCTACATTAAGATGCCTATAGTGTGGAGTCAATTTATAGGTAAAATCATCTGCTATTCTCTCAGCTAAATCTTGTGCTGCCATACTTTTAGAGGGCAAAGCACGAGAATCATCAGCACAATGTTTAAAACTCTCCTCTTTTGATAAATTTTGCGCGTAAATAATGTCACCTTTAGCAATATCAACCACGCGTAATTCAGCGGAGAGTCCAACAACTCTTTTCATACAACGCACAGGATAAGTCACAAGACTTTTACACTTACTATCAGCGCAGCGTACCCGCTCCTCGTAAAAGTAAGTGTCCTGTTTTGTAGCAGGAGAGACATTTCCAGATATAATTGCCTCAGCACCAATAAGCTGACCAATTTTTACAATGTTTTTATCATTAACAAGACCACTATTTTGTAATTTTTGTTCTGCTATTATTTTATTCAAGTCATTTCTGCTTACCACTGTAAAAAAATTCTTACCGTCTATTTGAAAACTTGAGAGTTTTGCCTCTATTTTTCTTGAGAGTCCTACTCTGTCATGTGCAAAATTACTTACAGCAATTTTTTTTACTGTTGCCATTCTATCTATCTGAGCAGGTTCAAGTACTTCAAACCCAACCTTTTGTGCACAGCCACTAAATAAGAGCAGTGTAAACGCAGTCACTAAAAAAATATTATCTCTTTTCATCACACTCCCTAAATTATGCGTCAATTGTAGTTAAAAAGCTTTTAATCAGTTATTAATTAGAAGATTTATAAGGAATTTTACAATTCATATACTTTTTTCTTGACATATGAATTATTTTTGCCTATAATTTCGACCTCTTAACAATAAGAGGCAAATGTCCTGTTAGCTCAGCTGGTAGAGCACGTCACTTTTAATGATGTGGCCGATGGTTCGAATCCATCACAGGACACCATTTTTTTAAAATATCTTACAATGTGGCCCCATCGTCTAGCGGTTAGGATCCATGGTTTTCATCCATGTTACAGGAGTTCAATTCTCCTTGGGGTCACCACACTTATAACCTATGATAAACACTTTCACGAAAGTTTCAAAAATTTATTATAAATCAACACTTTTCTGTCCTATTCCCTTTCTATTTTCAATAGCCAATTCTAAAATTAAGTGCAATTTCACCTCATTTTTAACTAGTTAATTTTCTACTTATTTCACTAAAAAATATTTCTTTTATTGGACTGCCCAATAATTTTTCCCTTTCACAGGATTCATAACAATCCCATTTGTACTTCTAAATTTAACAGCAATAGACACTCTTCCTTTTCCGTCTTTTGCCTTATAGACAATAAAGTGCAAATGAGGGCCTCTTGCAAACCCTGTCTTTCCACTGTAACCTATGAGTTGTCCTCTTTTGACATGCTCACCCACTTTAACGAGTACACCGTTCTTCTTTAGATGAGCATAGGTTGCAAGTGTTTTATCACTATGTTCGATTGTTATGAAATTTGCATCTTTCTCATAAGCTCTACTAGCTCCGCCTCTGTTTGAATCTGATTTAGTTTGTACAACTATTCCCCCTCTAGCAGCATAGACACCAGTTCCCTCTTTCATATTAAAATCAACTGCATATCTGCTTTGCCCATAGTGACTGAACTTGCCGTTGTATCCTTGTGATACCATTTGTTTGGTTCCTAGCTTGTAAGGGAGTCTGTAGATATAGCTGTTATCATGCTTGGCATCCTTAGAGCCTATTGTCCAGTCGTAATGTGCTTTATATTGAAAATTGTTTTTTAAGATCTTCAGTTGCAGCACCTCTTTTTTACTATGTTTTTTTAGTACAAACAAAAAAGGGAGCTTTTTATTTGCTTTGAGATTAATAAACGAGGCTCTGTATGCTACCGTCACATCAAACGGATTTTTATTGACAGCCGTAACTATGACGCTGTTTTCAGCTTTTCTGGCCTTTACACTTACACCGTTATCTATAGCAAACACTACTGAATGCAATACTGCTATGAGCAGTAAAAATTTAAAAAACTTTTGTATCATCTTACACTCATCCCTTCATCAAGATATTTAATAAGCGGATAGAGAAAAAAGTTGATAACACGTCTTTGTCCCACTTTTAGTTCAGCTGTTACACTCATGCCCGAGGAAAGATACGCTCTTTTTCCTTTGACAATTAAATAATTCTTTTTAGGTTTAAGATAAACATCATATACCAAACCAAGCTTTTTATCTTCTATGGAATCATTAGAGACATGAGAGACAATGGCATCTATAAGTCCATATTTTTGAAAATCAAAGGTGTCAATCTTCAATTCAGCCATCATCCCCTCTTTTATAAAACCGATATCTTTATTTAAAACAGTGGCTTTTATGATGAGTGGGGCATTTTTTGGAACTATGAGTATCAGTTTCTCCGCCGGTGTCACAACCCCGCCGATAGTGTGCACCATCAGTTTGGAGACATACCCATCTACAGGGGAGCTGATAGACTGTTTTGCTTTTTGAAATTTTATGGACTCTATCTTCACTTTTAAAAGTGTTGCTTCTTTACGTTTCTTGGTAAGCTCCTCTAAGAGTTTATTCTGGTAATCCTGAGTAGTGAGCAATTCTTGCTGTTTGAGCTCATTTAATTTCTCTTGAAGTTGTACAATATCATGCTTTTTCATGTGGATATGCTCTTCATACTCAATAGCCTGTTTATGCACATCATCATACTTATTTTTTGCAATGATATCAATCACTTCTAAGAGCTCTTTCTCTTTTTTTTGTATATTATCGCTGTGCTGCTGCAGTCTGTTCACATCTACTTTTGCAGACTCTATCTGCTGATCTACCTGGAGACGTTTCTGTTTAATAAGAGATAGCTGCTGCTCATGCCCTTTTTTGGTTGTGGTATAGATGAGCTCCTGTGTTGCGAGCAGATCTTTATCCACTCCTGACTTATCCACGTGAAAAGCAGTATTTTGTATAAGAGCCATAATGCGTTCTATCTCTAACTCCAAGAGTTCCAGGTTTTTTACTTTTGAATCGAGGTTTGTCTCTGTCACGGAAGGATCTATCTCTACTAACAGCTGTCCTTTATGGACAAATTCTCCCTCTTTTACAAGCAGTTTAGAAATAACTCCCGTCTCAATCGGCTGGAGTGTTTTTATTTCACCGGTAGGAATCACTTTACCTCTTGCACTAACAACAATATCTACTTTTGCCAAGTACAACCACAATACTCCAAAGAATATGATTGCCATAATAATCCAAAGCAGGGACCTGCCAAGAGGATTGAGCGGTTTATCTTCGATCTCTACAAGAAGCGGTTTAAACTCATGTCTGTCTTTGGTATGAAATAATCCCATGCTTAATCCTGTTGTGTGTAGAGCTTATAGTAATAGCCCTTCATCTTTATAAGTTCATCATGCGTTCCACGCTCCACAATCTTTCCTTTGTCAAGCACTAAGATCACATCACAGTTTTTTACGGTTGTGAGTCTATGTGCTACTATAAACATCGTCTTACCATCTTTGATCTTATTCATATTATTCTGAATAATCTTCTCAGACTCATAATCAAGGGCACTTGTTGCCTCATCAAATATCAGTATCCTTGGGTTGATAATGAGTGCTCTAGCAATCGCTATGCGTTGTCTCTGTCCACCTGAGAGTGAAGCGCCGCGTTCTCCTACCTGTGTATCATATCCCTCGGGAAGTTCAGAGATAAACTCATGTGCACCCGCAACTTGTGCAGCATTAATAATATGTTCAATCGGCGCATCGGGGCGTGAAAGGGAAATATTATCTTTTATGCTGCCACTAAAGAGATAGTTTTCCTGTAAAACAACACCGATGTTGTTGCGTAACCATTTAGGATTCATATGACGAATATCTACACCATCAATATATATTGTGCCTTCATTAGGGACATAAAGCCTTTGAATAAGCTTTGTAATTGTACTTTTCCCACTACCGCTTCGTCCAACCAAACCTATACTCTGTCCTGCTCCAACTTCTGCAGTAATGCCATTAATCACACTCTGCTTATCAGGAGTATAAGAGAAACTAATATTATCAAACACAACACTTCCCTCAATCTTAGGGAGGGTAATCGCTCTATCATTTTTCTGCTCTGTAGGTGTATTTAAGATATCTCCTAGTCTATCAACTGAGAGTAAAGTTTGTTGAAACTCATTCCAGAGATTGACAAGACGTAATACTGGTCCGCTGAACTGATTGGCAAACATCTGAAAGGCTATAAGCTGTCCGACACTCATTTTTCCACTCAGCACAAGTGTGACACCCATATATAGAATAGAGATGGTCATGAGCTTTTGCAACATTCCTGAAAGTCCGCCTAAAATATTGGAGAGATTATTTAGATCAAAACTTGCGTTGACATATTTAGCAAGATAATCTTCCCACTTCTTCTGCATTGAACCCTCAAGAGCAAGTGATTTTACCGTTTGCACTCCCGTAACAGATTCTACTAAATATGCATTGGATTGTGCTCCCATCTGAAACTTCTCTTCAAGCCGTTTTCTGAGCTGTGGAGTGATAAAAAAATAGATTAAACCAATAACAGTTACAAAGGCAACGACTACCATCGTAAGCTTTACACTGTAAAGAAGCATAACTGCCACAAAAATTCCCGAGAAGAGCACATCGAGTATAACACTTATAGATTTATTGGCAATAAACTCTCGAATCGTATCTAGCTCTCTTACACGAGCAATAATATTACCCACTTTTCTATTTTCAAAGTATGAAATAGGCAGTGCTAACAAATGATAAAAGAGTTTGGCTCCAAGCTTGGCATCTATCTTTGAGGTTGTATGGATAAAAATATAATTACGCACCAGTTTAAGTAAAAAGTCAAACACGGCTACGGCAATAAAAGCAATAGCAAGCACATCTAAAGTAGTCATCGATCTATGTACCAGTACCTTATCTAAAATCACCTGTGTAAAAAGTGGTGTGACTAGTCCAAAGAGCTGCATAATAAGAGAAGCCATCAGAACTTCACCTATAATCTTTTTATAGTTAAGCATCTGCGAGTAAAACCATCCAAATCCAAATTTTATCTGATGTGAGAGCAACTTGTGTTTCAGTACGATAACTTTACCACTGCTTTGCTCTTCATACTCCTTGAAGCCGAGTACATAAGGCTCTTTGTGTGTAATATCAAAGACCAGCAACTCCTGCTTCTCCTCATTAACCTGAATGACACTCATATAGGTCGTATCTTTTTTTTGGACAATAATAGGCAATGGATAGTTTGCGACTAGCTTCTCAATAGGAAGCTTCTTTATACTGCTGCGAAAACCTTGATGTTTAGCTATTCTTGCCAATTCTTCAATAGATGGCTCTTCATCACCAAGTGCATACTCTTTTATTATACCTCTTGTATCTATAGGTATGCGGTTAAGCTTAGCAGCAATTTCTAAGGCAATTAGTGCTGAGTGCATTGTTTCTCTCCTCTGTTAGCGATCTCTAAAGAGATTACTGTTGATGCTCTATCTATTTTTCGTTTTTCTAAATTCAAGGTACGCTCTAAAAGTTCATACCGGGCATTGAACTCTGCAAGCAGATCTACTGTTTGGTGTATGCGAAGTCGTTTGATCATTGCAAGCTTATTTTTATTTTCATCTAAGAGTTTTTCATCTTTATTCTCTAACACGGAGAGTTCACTTATCTGTGCTATTTTACTCTTGTTCTCATAGGTAAAACTGTGTTTGGCATCATTAAACTGCTGTTGTAGTTTTTGCAATTCTAAGGACAAACGTTTAGACTGTGAATTGTCTTTAAAGCCGTTAAAAAGATTAAAGCGTATCGAAAAGCCTATATTCCAACTCTTTTGTCTCATATGCCTTATTGGATAATCATACTCTTTTGGGTTAGAGGCATAAAAATAGTAGTTACCATACATAGTAAGTAAAGGCAGTTGTTTACGTATCTGCAGACTTATCTGTGCTTTTTTTGCTTCAATCTGGTTTTTGAGCATACGCGCTTGAGCCGTTGTTTCAAACGAAGAGACAAAAGTAATAATATTATTATCAATTACTATAGAAACCAATCTATCCTGTACATCTAAAGGCATATAACTTAGCTCAGAGAGTTTAATGATATCTTGCTTATACTGCATAAGAGCGTTTTCTATATCGCGTTCCAGAGAGATGATATTGATCGCTTCATCCCCAAGATCGACCTTTGAGTACTGCCCTGCTCTGTAAAGTCTCTCTTTTGCCCGGTAAAGTTCTTTTCTTACTGAGAGCATCTCTTTTTTATATTTCTCATCTTTTTGAAGTTTGAGTGCATCTGTATATTTTTCCAGAATCTGCTCATACAACCGTTGTTCTTGGAGGCACTGCTCTTTTATTTTTGCTTTTGTGGAGAGTTTTGCTGCAAGAACTTCTTTATTTGTAGCTCCAAAATTATAGAGATTATAGTTCATTTGTAGTGCAGCTGAACTTTGGTAGCGAGTTCCGTTAGATATAGTAATACCACCTACCGACTCGCTTCCTAGAGGTATCCCATCCAAAGATTCCGTATACTCCGTATTATAGACAACATTAAAAGTAGGATAGTATCCAGACTCTGCACTCTCTATACCACTTGCCTCTATAGAGGCCTCAAGCTGTTTCATCTTTAAGCTCAAAGCATTCTTGGAGGCGTGCTTGAAGATATATTCAAGGCTTACTTCTTTCGCAAAAAGAGTGCTGCTTAAAAAGAGAAATATTACTAAACTTTTTTTCATTAAAATCCTAACCCATTGGCAGAAATATGACTACTGTTATATAACTCTTCACAAAGATTACAATCCCAACACTCAAATTTACAATTTTTAATAAACTTATTCCATTTTATAAATTTCTTTTCATCATAATTTTGAGATTGAAGGTACTCATTAAATGCTTGAAAAGTAATCTCTTCATTTTCAGCATATCGAGTAACTATTTGCATAGATTGTTGCATCAATTGAAAATCATTTCTCCCATGCAATTTTAATATCTGAATATACTCTAACAACTCATCAATATCTTTTTTAAAAATTGGTATATTAGCATTTTGAAGATTATACCAAGGTATTTGATTCTGCCACGAAGGACATGTCGCTGCTCCTATGGCAGTATTAAAATAAGGTACCGTACACTCTCTTGAGGAGGAACAGTTATAGTGATAGTGTTCATCCATAGCAGGACAGAGTCCTTTACACCACTCATTTGCCAAAATCACCATCGGAACATCATACTTATCGTACGCCTTTTTTAACCGTATTAAATTATCTCTGTCTCTGAGGTTATATCTATCAATGTTTATTATATCAAATCCTACCTTTGCATAATCAACATATTCTTGAGGTTTAGAGATTTTTCGTAAAATAGTATTTTTAATTGTCATTTCTGGAAATTCTTTTTTCAGTCTGCCGTGCAACATCCAGCTGTAGTGCGGAATCGTTATAGAACGAAGCCCCCGATTATAAAGAGGTTGTAAATTTTTTATGAAAAGATCCAGATTGGTAGATGATGGGTCCACTAGCGTATTGTTAAAGGTTGCAGATACTTTAATACCAAACTTTTTTTGTATTTGTATCATTGCATCAAAAATCCTTTGATTCTGGGCATCAATTCCTTCATGCGAGTGTTGTGCCATATTGGCACCACCCATGGCATCGTTTAAAAACGGTTCCATATTGTATGTAAAGTATATGTCATAGAGGTAGTCATGATACTTCTGTAAAAATACGACGAACTCTTTGTAAAAGAACTCTCTGTCCATTTGCGTGTAAAAAGGCAAAGAAAAAACTCTTTTACTCATGCCAAGCACTCGATACGATATTCATAAAATCAGGGTTGTTTTGAATGTCATTGTTGCTGATATGATCCATTCCTTTTTCAACTCCATAGGCATTTATCTGTTGAATAATGAAATTGATATCATCATTTGTGACATACAGACCGTTATTTAGTTCT